>DASSRF010000259.1:0-7471 GCA_035701945.1 Caldimonas sp.
CCGTACGCGCCTTCCTTCTCGACCCACATCGCCGCGGGCAGGATCAGGTCGGCGGCGAGCGCGGTGACGGTCGGATACGCGTCGGAGACGACGACGAAGTTCGCCGGATTGCGGTAGCCCGGATAGCCCTCCTGCGTGAGGTTCGCCGCCGCCTGCATGTTGTTGTTGACCTGGACCCAGTACGCGTTGAGCTTGCCGTCCCTCAGCATGCGGTTCTGCAACACGGCGTGATAGCCGGGCTTGTCCGGAATCGTGCCTTCCGGAAGCTTCCAGATCCGCTCCGCTTCGGCGCGATGCTTCGGATTGGTGACGACCATGTCCGCCGGCAGCCGATGCGAGAACGTGCCCACTTCGCGCGCGGTGCCGCACGCCGACGGCTGGCCGGTGAGCGAGAACGGGCTGTTGCCCGGCGTCGCGATCTTTCCGGTCAGCAGGTGGACGTTGTAGACCATGTTGTTGCACCAGACGCCGCGCGTGTGCTGGTTGAACCCCATCGTCCAGAACGACATCACCTTGACCTTCGGGTCCGCGTACAGCTCGGCGAGCGCCTGCAGCCGGTTCTTCGGGACGCCGCTCAGCCTGGCCGTCGAGTCGAGGTCGTACGCCGAGACGAAGCGCGCGAACTCGTCGAACGTGATCGGCTTCGCGCCGCCGGCGTTGGCGCCCGCGTTCTTCGCCGCCTTCTGCAGCGGATGGTCCGGGCGCAGGCCGTAGCCGATGTCGGCGTTGCCGAGCAGGAAGGTCGTGTGCTTCTCGACGAAGTCCTTGTTGACCCGCCCCGTGCTGATGATGTGGTGGGCGATGTAGTTGAGGATCGCGAGGTCGGTCTGCGGCACGAACGTGAGCTCGATGTCGGCGAGCTCGTACGAGCGGTGCTCGAACGTCGACAGCACGGCGACCTTGACGTTGGGAGCGCTCAGCCGCCGGTCCGTGACCCGCGTCCAGAGGATCGGGTGCATCTCGGCCATGTTCGAGCCCCACAGCACGAACGCGTCGGCGGCCTCGATGTCGTCGTAGCAGCCCATCGGCTCGTCGGCGCCGAAGGTGCGCATGAAGCCGACCGCGGCGGAGGCCATGCAGTGGCGCGCGTTCGGGTCGAGGTTGTTCGAGCGGAAGCCCGCCTTCATCAGCTTGAGCGCTGCGTAGCCCTCCCAGACCGTCCACTGGCCCGAGCCGAACATGCCGACCGCCGTCGGACCCTTCTCCTTCAGCACGCGCTTCCACTGCTCGGCCATGACGTCGAACGCCTGGTCCCACGAGACGCGCTCGAACTCGCCGTCCTTGGCGTACTTGCCGCCCTTCATGCGCAGCAAGGGCGACGTCAGCCGGTCCTCGCCGTACATGATCTTCGAGAGGTAGTAGCCCTTGATGCAGTTGAGGCCGCGATTGACCTCGGCCTCGGGATCGCCGCGCGTCGCGACGACGCGGTTGTCCTTGACGGCGACGGTGACGCCGCAGCCGGTGCCGCAGAAGCGGCACGGCGCCTTGCTCCACTTGACTCCCGACGCCGTGCCTGCGCTCTGCGCCTGCACCGGCAGGGCGATTCCCGCGGCTGCGCTCGCGGCGCCGGCGGCGGAGCGCCTAATGAACTCCCGCCTGCGCATCGTCGATCTCCTCGTTCATCGCCTCGAGGCTGTCCGCGTACTCGTAGACGAGCGTCGCCGAGAGCACGCCTTCGACGCGCTGGATGCTCGCCACCCTGGCCGCGATCGCCGCCGCGCTCGACGCTTCGAGCGTGACGACGAGCTTGCCGTTCGGCGACGATGCGTGCACCTCGGCGCCGGACAGCGCCGCGACCGCGTTCGCCACCGGCTCGAGGCAGCGCGGGACCGCGTGAACGACGAGACTCGCGATGTGCAGCTCTTCGTGCACCATGGCCGCCCGGATCACATCCGCGGCCCCGGCGGGCCGGCGACGAGCTGCAGCATCCAGACCAGGAAGCCATAGCCCGCAACGATCACCACGGCGAGCACCGGGGCGAGGACGACCGAGAGCAGGAGAAACGCCTTCAGCTCCTGCGCTTTCGATTGCGGCTCTGGCTGCTCTTTCATGTCGTGCGGCGGCCCGCGCCGATGTCGCGGTCTGCGTCCGTCGCGCCGACTCTAGGAAGCGTCAGGCGCAGCGACCATTGGACCTTGGTCCAGTTGCGGGACCGCGTCGCGCTATGGGCGCTGCCACATGACGCCATCCTCGGTGATCAGCGCATCGAGCGGCACGTCGCCGGCGGCGACGCGCAGGAACGGCAGGAAGCCGTGCGTGAAGCTGACGCCGACCGTCGCCGGCCGCGGCGACATCGCCGCGAGCGTGCGGTCGAAGAAGCCGCCGCCGTAGCCGAGCCGCACGCCGCCGGGGCCGAAGCCGAGGCAGGGAACGACGAGCAGCTCGGGGACGAACTCCTCGGTGCCCTTCGGCTTGGGAATGTCGTAGGCGTCGAGCTCGGTCTCGCAGCCGGGATACCAGACGTGGAAGCGCAGCGACCGCGTCGCCCGGTCGGCGACCGGCAGGCCGACGCGACGGACGCTGCCGTCGACCGCGCCTTCGCTCCAGCGATAGAGCGCCGGCAGCGGATCGAACTCGCCCTTGATCGGCCAGTACGCGCCGATCGAGCGCTCGCGGCGGCCGACCAGCCAGGCGCGCAGGTTTTCCTGCAGGTGGACCGAGCGCTCGAGCCGGTCAGGCAACGCCTGCCGGGCGGCGACCAGCTTCTTGCGCAGCGATTGCAGCTCGCTCGCCGCTGGCGTCGGCTCGGGGTCGTTCGGCGAGGGTCGTGGCATCGGCTCCGGGACGGGCGGTCGCGGCGCCGCCATTGTGCAGAACCGCCGGCGCCGCCAGCGTGCGGGTGCGCGCATCCGAGAACGGACCGAAGACGAGCGCGCCGGCGAGGACGACGAGCACCGCCGCAAGCGCGCCGGCAGCGATCCGCGGCGCCGGGTCGACGATGTCCCAGCAGCGCCCGGTGAAGCCATGGAGCGCGGCGGCAGCACGCTCGGCGAGGCCGCGCGGCCGCCAGGCGACGAGCGCAGGCCGGACGTCGTCGAGCGCTGCGACGAGCGCGCGTCCCGACGACGGCACGACTATCGAGTTGCCGAAATCGACGATGTGATCGTCGGGGTCGCCGGCGCGCGTCAGCCAGACCCGGCCGTGGAGCACTTCGAGCTTGCCGCCCGAGGCACCGAGCGGCAGCACGCGGCCGCCGTGGAGCAGCTCGAGGCGGTCGCGTCCCGCCCCCGGAACGGGCGATTCGAGTTGCGTATTCATCATCGATCTCCTGCTTGCAGATGCCCGCTATGATCAGGAATCTTCCGGTGAAAATCCAATGAAACCGGGAACAATGATTGATGCGAGTTCAGCATGAGTACGCGTTCCCGTCGGCCGCTCTCGCTGACCAACCTGCGCGCCTTCGAGGCGGTCGCGCGGACGCTCAACTTCGGCGCCGCCGCCGACGAGCTGCACGTCACGCAGTCGGCGGTCAGCCGCCAGATCAAGGGCCTCGAGGACGAGCTCGGCGCGCAGCTCTTCGTCCGCGGCACGCGCCACGTCCAGATCTCGCCCGACGGCCATGCGCTGCTGCGCGCGCTCGAGCCGCTGCTGCTCAAGCTCGATGCCACCGTGCAGACGATCCGCCGCGCGCGCGGCCGGCAACGCGTCAGCGTGACGACGTTCGCGTCGTTCGCGTCGCTCTGGCTGCTGCCGCGCGTCGAGGCATTCCAGCGCGAGCACGCCGGCATCGACATCCGCGTCTCGGCGCACGACGCCGTCACCGACCTCGAGCAGGACACCGAGCTCGACCTCGCACTGCGCTACCTCGACCCGGCGCACGTCGCGGCGAACGCGGCGCATCTGTTCGACGAGACGCTGACGCCGGTCGTCAGCCGCAGCCTCTGGGAGCGCGTCCGCGCCGGCGACGCGCCGCCGCTGGCGCGGCCCGCCGACGTCGCCCAGCACACGCTCCTCGAGGAGGACGACGACCGCGCTAGCAGCGAGTTCCTGAGCTGGCGGCACTGGCTGGCACGACAGGACCTGGCGACGCTCGAGCCGAAGCGCTGGCTTTCGCTGACCTACACCTACCAGCAGGTGCAGGCGGCGCTCGCCGGCCACGGCATCGCGCTCGCGCGGCTGCCGCTCGTCATCGAGGCGATCACGCGCGGCGAGCTCGTCGAGCCGTTCGGCGACGCCGGCCGGATCGTGAGCCCGTACTCGTACTGGATGGTCCTCGGCTCGGCGGCTCGCGCGCGGCCCGAGGTGGCGCGCTTCGCGGCGTGGATCGAGGCCGAAGCCGAGCGGACGCGCGCCGCCGTCGGCGAGGCGGGAACGCGCGCGGGCGCTAGCGCACGCCGTGCTCGGTGACGACGAAGGCGAGCGGAACGTCGTGCGGCTCGGGCGCGAGCGCCGCGTCGTCGAGCTCGGCGAAGCTCCAGCCGACGCCGACGGCGACGACGTGCGGATGCGCGGCGAGCCAGCGGTCGTAGTAGCCCGCGCCGCTGCCGAGCCGATGGCCCGCGGCGGTGAAGCCGATGCACGGGACGACGACGACGTCGGGGACGACGACCGCGCCTTCGCTCGCTCCGATCCCGCACTCGTCGACGCGGCGTGGCGCGCTGCCGTCCCAGCGGCGGAACTCCATCGACCTCGGCTCGCGCCGTGCATATGGCAGCGCACGGTCGACTTTCGCGAAGCGGGCGTCGACGGCGAGCGCGGCGGCTGCGTTAAATTCCGATCGCATCGGCCAGTAGAGGCCCAGGCACGCTGGCTCGAGAGAGAGGAGCGCGGCACGCAGATGCGACCCGAGCGCGGCGGCAGCGGCGGCGAAGGCGTCGGAGGCGACGAAGGCGTCGCGTTCGCCGCGCAGCCTGGCACGCAACGCGCGTCGGCCCGAAACGTCGGGGGGCGCTGCGGCGGGCTCGGGGGCGACGTTCACGAATGGACCACGATGCGAGCGACGAGGCGAGACCCGATCGAACCAGTATATGAGCCGCTCCGCCCGCGTTGGCGCGTGCGCCGCGTGCTCGCGCTCGCCGCGCTCGCGGCCGTCGTCGTCGGCGCGTCGCCGCGCGCTGCGGTTGCGCAGAGCTTCGAGACGACGGTCCTCGACGCGCGCGACGCGCTGCGCAAGAAGGACCGCGTCCGCCTCGCAGCGCTGAAGGCGCAGGCCAACGTCGAGCGCAACCCGCTCGCGATGTGGGTCGACTACTGGGAGACGACGAACCGCATCACCGAGGTGCAGCCGGCCGAGTTCGCCGCGTTCGCCGAGCGCTGGAAGGGGACCTACGTCGAGGACCGTCTGCGCAACGACTGGCTGCTCGAGCTGATCCGCCGCCGCGACCGCGCGACCTTCGCCGCCGAGTACCCGCGCTTTCGCATGAACGACGACCGCGAGGTCACGTGCTTCGCGCTCGCCGATGCCCAGCTCTCGGGCAACGACGTCCGCGAATCGGCGATCGCTGCGTGGCTCGCGCAGAAGGACGCCGACGACGGCTGCGCGTTCCTCGCGGCGACGCTCGCCGACGCCAAGCTGCTGCCGCAGGCCGACGTCTGGAGGAAGCTGCGCGCGAGCGTCGACGCCGGCCGGCCGCGCGCGATGCGGCAGGCGGCGGCGCTGCTCTCCGACAACGGCGAGGCGGCCGTCGGCGAGATCGTCGACAGCCCGGCGCGCTACCTCGCGAAGAAGGCGCGCGCGTCGTCGCGCACCGAGGCCGAGCTGACGACGCTCGCGATCGCGCGCCTCGCCGCGACCGACAGCGAAGGCGCGGCGACGCTGCTCGCCGATCGCTGGGAAAAGGCGCTGCCCGCCGACCTCGCGTCGTACGCTTGGGCGAGCGTCGCGCGGCAGACCGCGATCAAGCTGCAGCCCGGCGCCGCCGATCAGTTCCTGCGCGCCGCGAAGCTGCTCGCGAAGACGCAGCGCGAGATCGCGCTCTCCGACGAGACGCTCGCCTGGCAGGCGCGCGCCGCGCTGCGCGGCGACGACGGCAAGCCGCGCTGGCAGCAGGTGATGCAGGCGATCACCGCGATGTCGGGCGCCGACCAGAAGGATCCGACGTGGGTGTACTGGAAGGCGCGTGCGCTGCAGGCGCTCGCCCGCGACTCGCAGGACGGCGAGAGCCTGCTCGCCGGCAGCCGCGAGCTGCTCGCGTCGATCGCGTCGCAGCTCGGCTACTACGGCGCGCTCGCCGCCGACGAGCTCGGCCAGCTGCAGCCGCTGCCGCCGAAGCCGGCGCCGCCGACTCCCGCCGAGCGCGCCGCCGCCGCCGCCGACCCCGGCCTCGGCCGCGCGCTGCTGCTGATCGGCATGGGCCTGCGCAACGAAGGCGTTCGCGAGTGGAACTACTCGATTCGCGGCCTCGGCGACCGCGAGCTGCTCGCCGCGGCGCAGCTCGCGTGCGATCGCGAAGTCTGGGACCGCTGCATCAACACGAGCGAGAAGACGCGCACCGAGATCGACATCGAGCAGCGCTTCCCGACGCCGCTGCGCAAGGACGTCGCCGCGCGCGCCAGGGAGATCGGCCTCGACCCGGCGTTCGTCTACGGCCTGATCCGCCAGGAGTCGCGCTTCATCGTCGACGCGCGCTCGGGAGTCGGCGCTTCGGGGCTGATGCAGCTGATGCCGGCGACCGCGCGCTGGACGGCGAAGAAGATCGGGATGCCGTACTCGCCCGGGCAGATCACCGACCGAGAGACCAACCTGAGGCTCGGCAACGCCTACCTGAAGCTCGTCCTCGACGACGTCGGCGGCTCGCAGCCGCTCGCGGCCGCGGCGTACAACGCCGGCCCGGGGCGGCCGCGCAAGTGGCGCGACGGCCCGGTGCTCGACGCCGCGGTGTGGGTCGAGAACATTCCGTTCCCCGAGACGCGCGACTACGTCAAGAAGGTGCTCGCCAACAGCTGCACCTACGCCGCCGTGCTCGGCACGCGCGGCACGATGATCCGCTCGCGGCTCGGCAAGACGATCGGCCCCGCAGATCCGAACGCGCCGCCGCCCGACAAAGACCTGCCCTGACGGGCGCGAGCGGGCTCAGCGAGAATCGCGCAGCGCCGACGCACGGCGCTTCGCGACCGCCCGTGTTCAACCTCCTCGTCCTCGGCGCGACCGGCTTCGTCGGCCAGAGCGTCTGCGAAAAGCTCGTCGAGCGCTCCGGCGCCGCCGGCGGCCGCATCCGCATCGCGACGCGGCGCCCGCAGCGCGCGCGCCACCTGCAGCTGCTGCCGACGGCGGAGATCGCGGTCGGCGACGTCCACGACGACGCGACGCTCGACTGGATGCTGCGCGACACCGAGGCGGTGATCAACCTGGTCGGCATCCTGCACGGCAGCGAAGCCGACTTCGAGCGCGCCCACAGCCGCTTGCCGCAACGGCTCGGCGCGGCGTGCCGGCGCGCGGGCGTCGAGCGCGTCGTCCACGTCAGCGCGCTCGGTGTCGCGACCGACGCGCCGAGCAGGTACCTGCGCTCGAAGGCGCGCGGCGAGGCGGCGC
>DASSRF010000260.1:0-5236 GCA_035701945.1 Caldimonas sp.
GCCCGGGAACGGGGTTCGCGCGCGGCGGGCGCTATCCGGGCCATCTCGAGCTCGACGGCAGGCTTGCCGACGGCGTCGCCGCGCGCACCGCGCGCTACCTGCCGCTCGGCCTTCCCGAGGGCGTGCGCAGCTACGTCGGCGCCGCCGTGCGCGAAGGGACGATCACGAGCGCGACGTTTCGCATCCGCGGCGACCTCTACGACTTCCCGTTCCACGACGCCAGGGTCGCGCGCGACGCCGACTTCAAGATCGGCGCCAAGTTCGAGGGCCTGACCTTCGCCTACATCCCCGACGCAGGCGCGCCGTCGGCGGCGAACGCGACGGCGCCGCGCGAGTCGTGGCCGGCGCTGACGCGCGGCACCGGCGAGCTCGCGGTCGATCGCACGACGATCGACATCAAGAGCGCGAAGGCGCAGCTCGGCAACGTCGAGTGGAGCGGCATCCAGGGCCGCATCGGCGACCTCGCCGGCCGGCCGCGGCTCGAGATCGAAGGCACCGCGCTCGGGCCGCTCACCGACATGCTGCGCTTCGTCGACGTCACTCCGGTCGGCCGCTGGACCGGGCGCGCGCTCGCAGCGGCGACCGCGACCGGGTCGGCCGAGCTCAAGCTCGCGCTCGGCATTCCGCTGACCCGGCCGAGCGAGACGGTCGTTCGCGGCACCGTCGCGCTCGCCGGCAACGACGTCCGCATGTCGGCCGACACGCCGCTCCTCGCCGCGGCCAAGGGCCGGGTCGACTTCTCGCAGCGCGGCTTCACGATCAGCGGCGGCAGCGCGCGCACGCTCGGCGGCGAGCTTGCGTTCGAGGGCGGCACGAGCGCCGGCCTCGACGGCGGCGACAGCCAGCGCTTCAGCGGCCGCGGCACCGCGACCGTCGAGGGATTGCGCCAGGCGAGCGAGCTCGGCTCGGTGGCGCGGGTGGCCGCGGTCGCTTCCGGGCAGACGAGCTACCGCGCGACGCTCGCGTTCGTCGGCGGGCGGCCGCTGCTCAGCGTCGCGACGAACCTGGTCGGCGTCGCGGTCGACCTGCCGGCGCCGCTCGGCAAGACGCCGGCGCAGCCGATGCCGCTGCGCGTGCGCACCGTCGCCGACGAAGGCGCGCTCGCCGCCGATGCGCCGGCGGGCACGCTGCGCGAAGCGCTCCAGGTCGACTACGGCGGCGCGCTGCAGGCGCACTTCGTTCGCGAGGTGAGCGGCGACAGCGCGCGCGTCGTCCGCGGCGCGATCCGCGTCGGCGATCCGCGACCGATCGCTGCCGAGCGCGTCGCCGATCCGCTTCCCGGAGATCCGCTCGACGTGCTCGCGCTGCCGGCCAGCGGAGTCGCCGCCAACGTCGCGGTCAAGCGGCTCGACGTCGATGCCTGGCAGGGGGCGCTCGCGCGCATGCAGGGCGGCGACGGCAGCCGGGCGAGCGGCGGCACCGCGCCTCTCGTCTTCGACGCAGCGGGCGGCGCCGGCTACGTTCCCGATGCGATCGGAGTGCGCGCGGCCGAGGTCGCGTTCGGCGCACGCCGGCTCGGCAACGTCACCGCCGGCCTGACGCTGCAAGGCGAGCTCTGGCGCGCCAACGTCAGCGCCGACGAGCTCGAGGGCTACGTCGAATACCGGCCGGCGCGGCGCGCGACCGGCGCCGGCCGGGTGTTCGCGCGGCTGGCACGGCTCAATCTGCCCAAGGGCGACGTCGAACGCGTCGAGAGCCTGCTCGAGGAGCAGCCCGCGACGATCCCGGCGCTCGACATCGTCGTAGAGGATTTCGAGCTGCGCGGCAAGGACCTCGGCAAGCTCGAGATCGAGGCGGTCAACCGCAATGTCGGCAGCCGCGACGGCGTTCGCGAGTGGCAGCTCTCGAAGCTCAACCTGACGATGCCCGAGGCGCAGCTGAGCGCGACCGGCACCTGGGGCGATGCCGGCGGCGGTGCGGCGTCGCCGCGGCGGGCGACGATGAGCTTCACGCTCGCGCTCGCCGACAGCGGCGCGCTGCTCGAGCGGCTCGGCATGGGACGCGTCGTGCGCGGCGGCAAGGGAACGCTGAGCGGCGACATCGCCTGGCCGGGTTCGCCGTTCTCGCCCGACTACCCGCGCATGACCGGGCAGGTCAAGGTCTCGATCGACTCGGGCCAGTTCCTGAAGGCGGGGCCCGGCGCCGGCCGGCTGCTCGGCGTGCTCTCGCTGCAGTCGCTGCCGCGCCGGCTGCAGTTCGACTTCCGCGACCTCTTCGCCGAGGGCTTCGCGTTCGACAACGTCGTCGGCGACGTCCGCATCGGCGACGGCAAGGCGTCGACGAACAACCTGCGCATGCGCGGCGCGGCGGCGGCCGTGCTGATGGAAGGCAGCGCCGACATCGTCAACGAGACCGAAGACCTGCGCGTCGTCGTCGTCCCCGAGATCAACGCCGGCACCGCGTCGCTCGCGTTCGCGGTCATCAACCCGGCGATCGGCCTCGGCACCTTCCTCGCGCAATACTTCCTGAGAAAGCCGCTCATCGCGGCGAACACGCGCGAGTTCCACGTCACCGGGCCGTGGGACGATCCGAAGGTCGAGCGCGTCGAGCGCAACCCGCTCGGCGAGGCGACGGCCGACTCGGCGCCGGGCGCCGAGCCCGCTCCCGCGGTGACGCGCTGAGGATTCCTGCCATGAAGATCGCCGCCATCCAGATGGTCTCGACGCCGAGCGTGGAGACCAACGTCGCCGCCGCGCGCCGTCTCGTCGGCGGCGCGGCCGCGGCGGGGGCTCGCCTCGCGGTGCTGCCCGAGTACTTCTGCTTCATGGGCCGCAGCGACCGCGACAAGCTCCAGGTCGCCGAGCGCGCCGGCGATGGACCGATCCAGGATGCGCTCGCGGCGATGGCGCGCGAGCACCGCATCTGGCTGATCGGCGGCACGTTGCCGTTGCGCGTCGAAGGCGGCCCCGCCACAGGCAGCGTCGATCGCGTCATGAACGCCAACCTCGTCTTCTCGCCGCGCGGCGAGCTCGCCGCGCGCTACGACAAGATGCACCTGTTCGCGTACGACAACGGCCGCGAGCGCTACGACGAAGGGCGAACGCTGCAAGCCGGACGGAAGCCGGTCGCGTTCGACGCCGACGGCTGGCGCGTGGGCTTGAGCGTCTGCTACGACCTGCGCTTTCCCGAGCTCTACCGCGCGCTCGCCAGGCCTCCGTGCGATCTGCTCTCGGTGCCGTCGGCGTTCACCTACACGACCGGCAGCGCGCACTGGGAGGTCCTGCTGCGCGCGCGCGCGATCGAGAACCAGTGCTACGTGATCGCCGCGGCGCAGGGCGGAACGCACGAGAACGGCAGGCGCACCTTCGGCCACAGCCTCGTCGTCGATCCCTGGGGCGAGCTCGTCGCCTGCCGTCGCGACGAAGGCGAGGGCATCGTCGTCGCCGAGCTGGCGCGCGAGCGCATCGCCGACGTCCGCCGCCAGCTGCCCGCGCTCGAGCACCGGCTCGCCTTCTGATGGCGCGCGCGGTCGCGCGCGTCGCGGCCGCGATCGCGATCGCGGCGTTCGCGGGCGGTGCCGCCGCCGACAGCGGGCCGAGCTCGTCGTGCCGCGGCCCGGCGCGCCTGGTCGACTTCGGCAGCGACGGCCGCATCGGCGCGAAGTGGAACGCGGCGACGAAGACGATCGCCTACGGCCGCCCGCAGGGCGACGGCCACTACCATGCGTTCATCGCCGACGCCGACGGCGGCAACGAGCGGCGCATCGCCGCGCCGGCGTGGCGCGACGATCGCCACCAGTTCCCGGCCGCGTGGCACCCGGCCGGCGAGCTGCTCGCGCTGCTCGTCGAGCAGAACGAGCACGCGCGCAGCTCGGTCGACGCGATCCCCGGCTACGGCGCGTACACCGACTACTGGATCGTGCGCCGCGACAACGGCGCGGCGTGGAAGATCCACGAGCTGCCCGACGGCTACGACCACGCGATCACGCACGCCGCCTTCTCGCCCGACGGCACGAAATTCGTCTGGACCGAGCGGGTGCGCGCGCCCCGGCTGTGGGACCTCAACCTCTTCGCCGGCGCCTACGTCTTCAAGGTCGCCGATTTCGTGCTCGATCCCGAGCCGCACCTCGAGAACGTCCGCAGCATCGTGCCGGGCGGCGTCGAGCAGGGCGGCGAGGTCGAGTCGATCGCGCCCGACAACCGGACGATCGCGTTCTACAGCACGTTCGTCTCGAAGAACCTGTTCGCGTCGCGCATCTACACGATGGACATCGAGAGCGGAGCGATCCACGAGCTCACGACCGAGAGCTTCGCGCAGGCGCCGACCTTCACTCCCGACGGCAGGAGCATCGTCTACATGACCGGCGCCGGCGCCGACGTCTTCCCGTGGCAGCTGCAGGGCGCCGACTGGTGGATCATGAACGTCGACGGCAGCGACAAGCGGCGCCTCACGTTCATGAACGTGCGCGGCCACCCGCATTCGGCGAACCGCTTCCGCCTCGCCGGCTCGCTCTCGTTCGTCAGCGACACCGAGTTCTTCGGCGACGTCATGACGCAGTCGCTCGGCCTGGTCGGCAAGATCGTCCGCGTCGATTGCCGCTGACGCGCTCCGACCCGATCGGAGCAGCTCGGCCGGTCGCTTCGCGCGCTACCGATCGGCGCGTCCGTGGCGACTTGCACGGCGCGCACGCCGACTCCCTCCTCGGCGGGCGTGCGTCGCGCAGACCCGCTGCTAGAGTGCGCCGCAGCCAACACGGGAGGTCGCATGGTGTTGCTGATCGCGATCATCGTCGGCGCGCTCGTCGGCGCGGCCGCGAGCGGAGAGGGCGGCGCGCTCGCAGGTGCGCTGTTCGGCTGGCTGATCGTGCGGTCGCTTCGACAGCAGCGCGAGATCGAGGCGCTTCGCAAGCGCTCCGATGCCGCGCCCGCGTACGTCGAGCGCGCATCCGCCGAAGCGCCGCGCGCGGACGCGCCGCGTGCCGCCGAGGTCGCTCGACCGATCGCGCCGATCGAGCCGATCGCGCCGGCGATCGAGCCGGCGATCGCGCCGCTGCCTGCGGCAACGGCGGTCCCGGCCGCCGCCGTCGAACCGCTCGCGAGCGAGCCGTCGGCCGTCGCGAGCGCAGCGCCGAGCCGGGAAGCGGCGAGCGTCGCCGCATCGACCGCCCCGAGCGTCGAGGTCCGTGCTCCCGCCAAGCCGCCGCGCGACGTGCTGGCGCCGCTTCGCGCGTGGTTCTTCGGCGGCAACACGATCGTCAAGGCCGGCGTCGGCATCCTCTTCGTCGGCCTCGCCTTCC
>DASSRF010000261.1:0-4445 GCA_035701945.1 Caldimonas sp.
CCGGCGACGCGAGCGGACGCGACGATGCACCGCTGCGCGCCACCGTGGTCGCGACCGCAGGCGACGCCGCCGGTTGCGATGGCGACGCAGCCGCTGCAGGAACGGGCTTCGACGGAGCCGGCGGCGACGGCGCGGCGGCGATCGCGTCCTCGCGCGCGTTCGTCGCTGCCGCAATCGCTTCGGGAGCCTCGGAAGCGACCGCTGCGGGCGCCGCGGTCGTCGTCGCGGTGCCGTCGTCGATCTCGATCCGGATCAGGTCCGAACCGACGGCGAGCATCTGCCCGACCTCGCCGCCGAGCGCGAGCACCTTGCCGGCGACCGGCGACGGGATCTCGACCGACGCCTTGTCGGTCATCACGTCGGCGAGCCCCTGGTCCTCGCTGATCGATTCGCCGGGCTGGACGTGCCACGCGACGAGCTCGACCTCGGCGATGCCTTCGCCGAGATCGGGAACGCGGATGACGTGGACGGCCACGGCCTACGGTTCCAGCGTGCGCTTGAGGGCCGCGGCGACGCGCTCGGGGCCCGGGAAGTACGCCCACTCGAGCGCGTGCGGGTACGGCGTGTCCCAGCCGGTGACGCGCTCGACCGGCGCTTCGAGCTGGTAGAAGCAGTGCTCCTGGACGAGCGAGACGAGCTCGGCGCCGAAGCCGCTCGTTCGCGTCGCCTCGTGGACGACGACGCAGCGGCCGGTCTTCTTCACCGAGCGGACGACGGTCTCGAGATCGAGCGGCCAGAGCGTCCGCAGGTCGACGATCTCGGCATCGACGCCGCTCTCGTTGGCCGCGGCTTCGCTGACGAAGACCATCGTTCCGTACGTCAGCACGGTGACGTCGTTGCCCGGACGGAAGACGACCGCGGAATCGAGCGGCACCGTGTAGTGGCCTTCGGGAACCTCGCCCATCGGGTGCGCGGCCCACGGCACGACGGGCTTGCCGTGGTGGCCGTCGAACGGGCCGTTGTAGAGCCGCTTGGGCTCGAGGAAGATGACCGGGTCGTCGTTCTCGATCGACGCGATGAGCAGGCCCTTGGCGTCGTACGGATTGCTCGGCATGACGGTGCGGATGCCGCAGACGTGCGTGAAGAGCGCCTCCGGGCTCTGGCTGTGCGTCTGGCCGCCGTAGATGCCGCCGCCGCACGGCATGCGGATCGTGATCGGCGACGTGAAGTCTCCCGCCGAGCGGTAGCGCATGCGCGCAGCCTCGGAGACGATCTGGTCCGACGCCGGATAGAAGTAGTCGGCGAACTGCACCTCGACGACCGGGCGCAGGCCGTACGCCGCCATGCCGATCGCCGAGCCGACGATGCCGCCCTCGGAGATCGGCGCGTCGAACACGCGCGTCTTGCCGTACTTCGCCTGCAGGCCGTCGGTGACGCGAAAGACGCCGCCGAAGTAGCCGACGTCCTGGCCGTAGACGACGACGTTGTCGTCGCGGCCGAGCATGACGTCCATCGCCGAGCGCAGCGCCTGGATCATCGTCATGCTCGCCATGGCGCCCTCAGCCCTGCGCGCGCGCTTGACGCAATTGGTCGTGCAGGTGCGCCGGCATGTCCTTGTAGACGTCCTCGAACATCGACTCGAGAGGCGGCGTGTGGCCATCGAGGAGCGAGCCGTACTTCGTCGCCTCCTTGAGCGCCGCGGCGACCTCGGCGTCGAGCTCCTTCGCGGTCGCCTCGTGCTCGGCGTCCGACCACGCGCCGAGGCCGATCAGGTGCTGCTTCAGCCGCGCGATCGGATCGCCGAGCGGGAAGTGCTTCGCCTCGTCGCCCGGCCGATAGCGCGACGGGTCGTCCGAGGTCGAGTGCGCGCCGGCGCGGTACGTGACCCACTCGATCAGCGTCGGGCCGAGGTTCGAGCGCGCACGCTCGGCCGCCCACGCCGACGCCGCGTAGACGGCGAGGAAGTCGTTGCCGTCGACGCGCAGCGACGCGATGCCGCAGCCGACGCCGCGCGCGGCGAACGTCGTCTCGTCGCCGGCGGCGATCGACTGGAAGGTCGAGATCGCCCACTGGTTGTTGACGACGTTGAGGATCACCGGCGCCTGGTAGACGTTGGCGAACGTGAGCGCGGTGTGGAAGTCCGACTCGGCGGTCGCGCCGTCGCCGATCCACGCCGACGCGATCCGGGTGTCGTTCTTGATCGCCGAGGCCATCGCCCAGCCGACCGCCTGGATGTACTGCGTCGCGAGGTTGCCGGAGATCGTGAAGAAGCCGGCGCGCTTGTACGAGTACATCACCGGCAGCTGGCGGCCCTTGAGCGGGTCGCGCTGGTTGCTGAGCAGCTGGCACATCAGCTCGACCATCGGGATGTCGTCGCGCGCGAGGAGCAGCCCCTGCTGGCGGTAGGTCGGAAAGTTCATGTCGCCCGGAGCGAGCGCGAGCGAATGCGCGACGGCGACCGCCTCCTCGCCGAGGCACTGCATGTAGAACGAGATCTTCTTCTGCCGCTGCGCGATCAGCATGCGGGCGTCGAACGCCCGCGTCTTCAGCATCGCGCGCAGCCCCGCGCGGAGCCGGTCGACGCCGAGCGACGGCGCCCACGGCCCGACGGCGCGGCCGTCGTCGTCGAGCACGCGGACCAGCGTGTACGCGAGCTCGCTCGTGTCGCGCGGCACGACGTTGACCGGCGGCCGCGGCACGGCGCCGGCCGGAGCGAGCGAGAGATACGAGAAGTCGGTCTCGCGGCCCGGGCGGCCGGTCGGCTCGGGGACGTGCAGGCGCAGGGGACCTCGGCTCACGGGCAGTTGGAATTGGTTCGATATCGCGGCGAGCAGCCTGCGAGTGTGCCCGGCCGGCGCGGCGACGCAAGAGGAGGAACGCCGCGTCCCTTCCGGTGCCTCGATTTCTCGCCGGCACCATGGGCCCTGTTTCCTCGTTGCACTTCGTCGCGGCGGGCTTTGCACTTCATCACACGTCGTGGCGCCCGCTCGCGCGACAATCGACGTCCGTCGGTCGCGGCGGCGCGCCGGTCAACCGACGGCGACGTGCCGCCGTTGACGCGCAAGGCTCCGGATCTCGTCATGCCGCGTTCGCTCGTCTCGTCTGCCCTTCTCGCCCTCGCCTGCATCGCAGGCCCCGCCGTCGCCGCGCCGGCGTCGGCACCGCACGCCGCCGCGTGCGTCGCCGCGCTGAAGGCGCAGGAAGCGACGCTCGCCGAGGCGATGAAGGCCGGCAACGCGGTCGAGCCCGAGCTGCTCAAGGTCGTCCAGAGCGGCATCGCGATCATCGGCACGCAGTACTTCGCTGGCCTGCGCGAAGCCGAGGCGCGGCAGATGCTGAAGGCCGCCGAGGACGACTTCAAGGAGCTGCCTCCCGATGTCGCCGCGCGGCGCCAGGCCGAGTGCCTGCGCGAGGGCTATGCGCTCTACCAGGGCGCGTCGCCGCTCGAGCGCAGCCTGATCACGACGGCGGCGCACCGGCGCATCAAGCGCATCACCGCAGCGGCCTGAGCTTGCCGCCGACGCCGAGCGCCTTCCAGGCGAGCGCGCAGCCGGCGAGCGCGCAGACGATCACCGCCCCCGACGGCAGGTCGAACACGGCCGAGAGCGCGAGCCCGAGCGCATAGCCGGCGGCGCCGATCGCGTACGCGACGACGAGCCTTCTGCCGCGCGGCAACGCCGACGTCGCGAGCGCCGGCACGATCAGGCTCGAGAACACGAGGTAGACGCCGACGAGCTGCACCGAGGCGGTCACCGCGACCGCGAACGCACCGTAGAAGCCGAAGCGTCCGAGCCGCTCGGTCCAGCCCGCGGCGATCGCGCCGAGCAGGACGAGCGACAGTGCGGCGAGCCAGGCGAGCTGCGTCGTGTCGACCCACAGGATCTGGCCGACGAGCAGCTCCTTGAGGTGCTCGCCGCCATGCGGGTTGCCGGCCAACAGCAGCAACCCGATGCACGCGGCGAGGACGAACAGCACCCCGATCAGCGCTTCCTGCTGCTGCGCCGCGCGCCGCTCGGTCCACGTCAGCAGCCACGCGCCGAGGAGCGCCGCCGCGACGGCGGCGGCCTGCACCGCGAGGCCATGCTCGGCGACGCCGAGCGCGTCGGCGGCGATGACGCCGAGCCCCGCGATCTGCGCGATCGCGAGGTCGATGAAGACGATGCCGCGGTCGAGCACCTGCATGCCGAGCGGGACGTGCGTCGCGAGGACGAGCAGCCCCGCGACGAGCGCCGGGCCGACGATGGCGAGGTCGAGCGCGCTCGAGTTCACGGCTTTGCGCCGGCGCCCGCAAGCAGGCGCGCGACGGTGTCGTCGAACAGGGCGAACAGGTCCTTCGCGGCGTCGCTGCCGCCGACGGTGAACGGCACCTTGACGATCGCGATGCCGGCGTTCTTCGCGATCCACTCCGAAGGCCGCGGGTCCTGGTACGCGGCGAAGAGGACCATCTTCGCGGGAGCGCCCTTCAGCGTCGCGAGCACGCCCTGCAGGTGCGCAGCGCTCGGCTC
>DASSRF010000262.1:0-5026 GCA_035701945.1 Caldimonas sp.
CGAGAACGCATATGCGGTGAACCAGGGCAAGCGCCTCTTTCGTTGGTACAACTGCAGCGGCTGCCACGGCGGCGGCGGCGGCGGCGGCATGGGGGCCAACCTCATGGACGCCGGGTGGCGCTACGGCTCGGCGCCGGCCGCGATCTACGCGAGCATCGTCGAGGGCCGGCCGAACGGCATGCCGGCGTTCGGCGGTCGCATCCCCGACGACCAGGTCTGGCAGCTCGTCGCCTACGTGCGCTCGCGGAGCGGCCAGCTCCGCAAGGACGTCGCGCCGAGCCGGAGCGATTCGCTCTCGGGTGCTCCGCCCGAGAACACGCGCGACGACGTCACGCCGCGTCCAGAGAAGGCGGCCTCCGGTGCGCAGTGAGGCCGTGCTCCGTCGACTCGTCGCCGCGTGCGCCGGCGCCGCGTCGTGCGCGGCGTCGTTCGCGCAAGGACGAACGCCGGTCGAGCCCGGCGTGCACGACGCGCTCGCGACCGCGGGTCCGCAGGCAGCGCACATCGGCAGCCTCTGGAATCTCACCGTCTTCGTCTGCACCGCGGTCTTCTGCGCCGTCCTCCTCGGGCTCGCGTTCGCGCTCTGGCGAAGCGGCCGCGCCCGCAGCGACGAGCCCGCCGACGTGTCGTCGATCGATCGCCACGAGCGCGGGCCGTACCGCACCGTGCTGTGGTCGGTCACCGTTTCGATCGTGCTGCTGATCGTCCTCGTCGTCGCGAGCGTCGCGACCGACCGCGCGCTGGCGCGGCTGTCGCTCGCCGACGCGCTCGACATCGAGGTCACCGGCCACCAGTGGTGGTGGGAGGTGCGCTACCGCGGCACGCAGCCCGCCGACGCGTTCACGACCGCGAACGAGCTGCACGTCCCGGTCGGACGACCGGTCGTCGTCAAGCTCGTCGCCGACGACGTCATCCACAGCCTGTGGGTGCCGAGCCTCGCGGGCAAGAAGGACCTCATCCCTGGTCGCACCGCGCTCATCCAGTTTCGCGCCGACCAGCCGGGGCGCTACCGCGGCCAGTGCGCCGAGTTCTGCGGCTACCAGCACGCGTTCATGGCGTTCGAGGTGATCGCCGATCCGCCCGACGCCTTCGCCGCGTGGCAGGCGGCGCAGCGCCGGCCGGCGAGCGAGCCCGCCGATCCGCGGACGCAGCGCGGCCGCGACGTCTTCCTCGGCAGCGCGTGCGTCATGTGCCACGCGATCGAAGGCACGCCGGCGGGCGCGCGCAAGGCGCCCGACCTCACGCACGTCGGCAGCCGCACGACGATCGCCGCAGGGACGCTGCCGAACCGGCCCGCCGAGCTCGCACGCTGGATCGCCGACCCGCAGCAGTTCAAGCCGGGAGCCAACATGCCGGCGACGACGCTGTCGTCGTCCGACATGGACGCGCTCGTCGCCTACCTCGGGAGCCTCAAGTGACGACGGCACGCGCTGCGTTGCCGGCTCCGCGGCTCAACGCGGTGCCGCCGAGCGCGGAAGACGCCGCCGCGCTCGAGCGCACGTGGCGCGATCCCCCTGGGCTCCTCGGCTGGCTCGCCGCGATCAACCACAAGGCGATCGGCAAGCGCTTCATCGTCACCGCGTTCTGCTTCTTCGTCGCCGGCGGCCTGCTCGCAGCGGCGATGCGGATGCAGCTCGCGCGACCCGACAACCACCTCATCGGACCCGATCTGTACAACCAGATCTTCACGATGCACGGCTCGACGATGATGTTCCTCTTCGCCGTGCCGGTGATGCAGGCGATGTCGGTCTACCTCGTGCCGCTGATGATCGGCGCGCGCAGCGTCGCGTTCCCGCGCATGAACGCGTACGCGTACTGGGTCTACCTGTTCGGCGGCCTGATGCTGTTCGTCGCGTTCGCTCTGAACAGCGGCCCCGACGTCGGCTGGTTCGCGTACGTCCCGCTCTCGGGCCCCGACTACAGCCCGGGCAAGCGCGCCGACTTCTGGGCGCAGATGATCACCTTCACCGAGTTCTCGGCGCTGCTCGAGGCGGTGATCCTGATCAGCGGCGTCTTCAAGCTGCGCGCGCCCGGGATGACGCTCAACCGCATGCCGCTCTTCGTCTGGGGCATGCTCGTCACCGCCTTCATGGTGATGATCGCGATGCCGGCGGTGATGCTCGCGAGCACGTCGCTCATCACCGACCGCCTCGTCGGCACCCATTTCTTCAATCCCGGCGAGGGCGGCGACGTCATCCTCTACCAGCACATGTTCTGGTTCTTCGGCCACCCCGAGGTCTACCTGATCTTCATCCCCGCGCTCGGCTTCATGTCGTCGATCATCCCGACGTTCGCGCGCCGGCCGATCTTCGGCTACTCGGCGATGGTGCTGTCGCTGATCGCGACCGCGTTCCTCGCCTTCGGGCTGTGGGTGCACCACATGTTCGCGACCAACCTGCCCGAGCTGGGGAAGAGCTTCTTCACCGCGGTGAGCATGATGATCGCGATCCCGTCGGCGGTGCAGATCTTCTGCTGGCTGGCGACGCTCGCGACCGGCAGGCTCGTCTTCAGGACGCCGCTGCTGTTCACGCTCGCGTTCTTCTTCATCCTCGTGCTCGGCGGCCTGACCGGGATCATGCTGGCGTCGGTGCCGCTCGACCTCCAGGTCCACGACACCTACTTCGTCGTCGCCCACCTCCACTACGTGCTGATCGGCGGCGCGGTCTTCCCGCTCTTCGGCGCCTTCTACTACTGGTTCCCGAAGATGACCGGGAAGATGCTGAGCGAGCGGCTCGGCCGCTGGAACTTCTGGCTCTTCTTCATCGGCTTCAACGTCGCGTTCTTCCCGATGCACCTGCTCGGGCTCGCCGGCATGCCGCGCCGCGTCTACACGTACGGCGCCGAGATGGGCTGGGGCAACCTCAACCTGCTCGCGACGGTCGGCGCGGTGACGATCGCGGTGAGCGTGCTGCTCTTCATCGTCAACGTCTGGCGGAGCCTGCGCGCCGGCGAGGTCGCCGGGCCGGACCCGTGGCACGCCGGCACGCTCGAGTGGTCGATCGCGTCGCCGCCGCCGGCGTGCAACTTCGACGCGATCCCGGTCGTCGGCGGCCGCGATCCGCTCTGGGAGGTCGAAGGCATCCGCGGCCACGTCGCCGGGCTCGCGGTCGACAGCCGCGAGGTGCTCATGACGACCGTCCTCGACGCCGAGCCGGAAACGCGCGAGTCGTTTCCCGAGCCGACGATCTGGCCCTTCGTCGGCGCCGTCGCCACGACCGTCTTCTTCGTCGGCACGATCTTCACGCCTTGGGCGGTCGCGTGGGGCTCGGTCCCGGTCGCGATCGCGCTCACCGCGTGGTTCTGGCCGAAGCGGCACGAGAACCGCGCCCACCTCGCGCTGGAGCGCGCACCATGAGCGCCGTCCACGACCAGATCTCGGCGACGCGGCAAAGCGGTGCCGTCGCCGGCGCGCCGACGGTCGAAGGCGGCGTCCTCGACGTCCGCGCGCTGCCGAGCTTCGGCTTCGGTCCGCGCAGCCTGATGTGGTGGGGAACGGCGGGGCTGATGACGATCGAGGGCACGGTCTTCGCGCTCGCGGTCGTCGTCTACTTCTACCTGCGCAGCCACTCGCAGCTCTGGCCGATGCGCTCGCCGCCGCCCGAGCTGCTGTGGGGAACGCTCAACACGGCGGTGCTGGTCGCGAGCGCGTGGCCGAACCAGCTCGCCAAGCGCGCGGCGACGCGGCTCGACCGCGCCGGCGTGCAGCTCTGGCTGACCGTGTGCACCGTCCTCGGCTTTCTCATCCTGCTGCTGCGCGGGCTCGAGCTCACCGCGCTCAACGTGCGCTGGGACGCCGACGCGTACGGCTCGATCGTCTGGATGATCATGCTGCTGCACACGACGCACCTGGTCACCGACACCTGGGACACGACGGTGCTCGACGTCCTCTTCTTCACCGGGCCGCTCGAAGGCAAGCGCTACGTCGACGTCAGCGAGAACGCGGTCTACTGGGACTTCGTCGTCCTCAGCTGGTTGCCGATCTACGCCGTCATCTACTTCGGCGCGCGCGGCTGACGGAGCATTCGACGTGCTCTCGTGGCCCGCCCTCCTCCTCGCTCCGCTGGTCGCGCTCGCCCAGCAGTCGATCGCGTACGCGCTCGTCACGCCGGCGTGCGCGCAGCCGAGCCGCGGGGTGCTGCACGCGGTCGCGGCGGTGTCGCTCGTCCTCGTCCTCGCGATGACGGCGATGGCGTGGCGCGCCTGGCGCGCGCCGCCTGCGCCCGGCGAGGTGCGCGGCGACGAGCGCGCGGTGACGTTCGCCGACGGCATCGGTGCTTCGGCGCGCCGGCGCTTCGTCGACCTCGTCGCGGTCGCGGTCGGTGCGCTCTCGGCGCTCGTCTGCGTCGTGCAATGGCTCCCGATCTGGATGCTCTCGCCCTGCTTCTGATCGAGCGCGCGCTGCGCGTTCGCCTGCGGCTGCGGCTCTTGATCGCGACTTCGGCAGCGCTCGCGAGCGCTGCCGCGCACGCGCACGTGCCTGCCGCCGCCGCCGCTGACATCGACTGGTGGCCGTTCGAACCGTGGGTCGTCGCGCTGCTCGCGCTCGCCGCGGCGCTGTACGCGGTCGGCTTCGCGCGCGTCTGGCGGCACGCGACGACCGGGCGCGCGGTCCACGCCCGCCACGCGCTCGCGTTCGCTGCCGCCTGGCTCGTCACCGCGGCGGCGCTGCTCGGCCCGCTCGACGCGCTCTCGGCGCGGCTCTTCTCCGCGCACATGCTGCAGCACGAAGCGCTGATGGTCGTCGCCGCGCCGCTCTTCGTGCTCGCGCGACCGCTCGGCGCCTGGACGTGGGCGCTGCCGCAGCGCTGGCGTCGCGGCCTCGGCCGCTTCTTCCACCGCCGGGCGTGGCGCGCGCCTTGGCTCGTCGTCACCGCGCCGCTCGGGGCGTGGCTCGTCCACGCGCTCGCGCTCTGGCTGTGGCACATCCCGGCGTGGTTCGAGGCTGCGCTCGAGAACGAGGGCGTCCACATCCTGCAGCACGCGTGCTTCCTGATCGGCGCGCTGCTCTACTGGTGGAGCGTGCTCG
>DASSRF010000263.1:0-2291 GCA_035701945.1 Caldimonas sp.
CGCATCGCGGCGGGCAGGATGGTGAGCGCCGGCCTCGTGCTGCTCGCGGCGTCGTTCTTCCTGATGCTCGGCGTCGGCGTCGCGACTTCGCTGCTGCTGATCATGGCGTGGACCGTCGTCGGCCGCATCGGGCTGGGCATCATCATGCCGTCGCTCAACCTCGGCGCGATGGTCGGGCTGCCGCACGGTCTCATCTCGCACGGCTCGAGCACGATCAACTTCCTGCGCCAGCTCGGCGGCGCGGTCGGCATCGGTCTGGTCGGCAACTTTCTCGAATGGCGGCTGCACACGCATGCGACCGCCCCGATCGCCGCCTACCACGAAACGGTCGCGCTGGTCGGAACGATCACCGCCGCGGCGATCGTCGCCGCGACGCGGATGGCGCCGGCGCGCCCCGCGGCGCAACCGGTGCGAAGCTCGTGAACCTCGACCTCGAGCTCCTGCCCGAGCGCGCCGATGCGATCGTCGTCGGCGCCGGACCCGCGGGCAGCGCCGTCGCCAACACGCTCGCGCGCGGCGGGCGCGACGTCGTCCTCGTCGACGCCCAGGCGTTCCCGCGCGACAAGGTCTGCGGCGACGGCCTGATCCCCGATGCGCACCGCGCCCTCGCCAGGCTCGGCTGTCTCGACGCCGTCATGGCCGAGGCGCGGCAGGCGACCAAGCTCGGCTGCGTCGCGCCGCACGGCGGCCGCGTCGACGTCCCCGGCCGGCTCGCGGTGCTGCCGCGAAAGCGCCTCGACGAGATCCTCTGCAGATCGGCCGTCGCCGCCGGCGCGCGGATGTTCGCGCCGGCGCGCTTCGTCGCGCCGCTGCGCGAAGGCGACGATGCCGCGGCGCGCGTCGTCGGTGCGCGGCTGCAGGACGGCGAGCGCGTGCGCGAAGTGCGTGCGCCCTGGCTCGTGCTCGCGTCGGGCGCGCAGCCGCAGGCGACGATCGCCGCAGGCCTGTGCGAACGGCGCACGCCGAGCGCGATCGCGCTGCGCGGCTACGTCGAGAACGCGGCGATGACGCCGCGCATCACCGCCCTCGAGGTCGTCTGGCACAAGAAGCTGTCGCCGGGCTACGGCTGGATCTTTCCGTGCGGCGGCGACGTCTTCAACATCGGCGTCGGCCTCGCGCAGCGGCTCGACAGGCAGCAGCCGACGCCGCACGCCAACCTGCGCGAGGTCTTCGCCGCGTTCAAGTCCGTCTACGCGCCGGCGCGCGAGCTCGTCGAGCGCGGCCGCTGGCTCGGCGACCCCGAGCACGCGCTGAAGGGCGCGCCGCTGCGCTTCTCGCTCGAAGGCGCGCGGCTGGAAGCTGCGGGGGTCCTCGTCACCGGCGAGGCCGCGGGCAGCACGTACTCGTTCACCGGCGAAGGCATCGGCAAGGCGATGGAGACCGGGATCCACGCTGCCGAGGCGATCCTCGGCCGCAGCGCGGACGACACCGGCGCCGACGCCGACGCCGCGGTGCGCGCCGACTACGCGGCGCGCGTGCTGGCGCTCAAGCCCCGCTTCGACATCTACGAGCAGGCGGCCAGCGCCAACGACCGTCCGTGGCTGATCGACCTGCTCGTCTGGAGCGCGCGCCGCAGCCCGCAGCGGCTGCAGCGGCTCGCCGGCGTCCTCGAGGAGACGCACACGCCGACCGATCTGGGCACCGTACGCGGCGTGCTGAGGCGGCTGTTCGACTGGCGTTGAGCGCCGCACGCGCCAGCCTCGACGCCGCTGTCGAAATCGCCCGCCGTCGCACGTCATCGCTGCGGGCGCGTCGTGCGCTCGGATTCACGGAGAGAACGATGGACTACATGCTGATGTTCTACGAGACCCAGGAAGACTTCGATCGCCGCAGCTCGCGCGACCACAGCCAGCCGTACTGGGCGGGATGGATGTCGTACGTGCAGTCGGTGCACGCCTCGGGCCTCGTCAAGAGCGGCGCCGGCTTGCAGCCGCCTTCGACGGCGACGACGCTGCGCTCGAGCGGCGGCAAGCGCCACGTCCAGGACGGCCCGTTCGCCGACACCAAGGAGCAGCTCGCGGGCTTCTTCGTCATCGACGTGCCCGACCTCGACACTGCGCTCGCGTGGGCGTCGCGCGCGCCGTGCGCGGCGACCGGCGGCGTCGAGGTGCGGCCGGTGCTGCCGCCGCCCGCCGCCGGCTGAGCGTCGCATGGCCGCACGTTCGTCGGGTGATGCCGCGGCGGCGGTGGCGCGCGAGTCGTACGGTCGGCTCGTCGCCTACCTCGCCGCGCGCTCGCACGACCTCGCCGCCGCCGAGGATGCGCTCGCCGACGCATTCGCGGCCGCGCTC
>DASSRF010000264.1:0-2942 GCA_035701945.1 Caldimonas sp.
ACGTCGTCTACCTGGCCGACGACGACTGCATCCTCGGCCCGCAGGTGGCGGAGACGATCGCGCGCATGGAGGAGGACCCGGGAATCGCAGTGGTCTACGCGCCGTGGAAGCTGTTCGACCTCGTCGGGCAGCAGGAGCAAGGCCTCTTCTACGACGTGCCGCACGACCTCAGGATCGAGCGCAACGCCTACGCCGAGCTGCTCGACCGGCTCCTGCGCCACCACATCTTCCCCGAGGTCCACATCGCCCGGCGCGACGCGATGCAGCGGCTGATGCCGCGGATCAACGAGCAGGCGTTCTACGCGTTCGTGCACGCCGCCGACTACCTGAGCCTCGGCGCGGTGCTGATCCAGAAGATGCCGTTCTACGTCTCGATCACGCGCTACTTCGCCGACGACGATCGCACCCAGGCGGGCACCGAGGAGGTGGAGGTGGCGTGGGACCGCTACCGCGGCGGGCTCGAATACGTGCTCGCGCGTGCCGGCGGCCAGGTCAGCGACGAGGAGCGCGCGGGCTTTCATCTGCGCATCCAGAAGATGATCGCGGTGCGGATGTCGGTCGCCGTTCGCCTGCGCCACGCGAAGAAGAAGAACCCGCTCGACACCTACTACCTCGCGACACGCATGAAGGGCATGGGCTACGAGCGGCTGCTGCCGGTGCCGCTCGCGACGCTCGCTTCCGAGGCGATGCTCGAATTCCTGCTCCGCGATCCGGTCATCAACCGCGGCGTCAGGCGACTCCTGACGGTCGGGCCGTTCGACCCGGCCGCGCGCGAGTACCTGCAGCGGCACGCGAACCACCCGGTGAGCTTCGCCGACAAGCTGCCCGCTGACGGCGGGCTCGACGACACGCTCGTGTTCGTCAGCGATCGCAACCACGACACGGCAGCGACCGACGCCGCCTTCGCGACCGGCCGCCTCAACATCCTTCGCGAGCGCGATCTGGCCGCGCGCTTCAGCCTCTAGAGGCTGCCGGCCGGCGAACGCCGGTTCAGGCTGCGGCGAGCGCCGGCAGGTGCTCCGGCGCCTTGCCTTCGACGGCGCGAACCCACATCCGTTCGAAGAGCGCCTCGAGGTCGCGTGCGAAGGCGACGCCGTCGAACAGCCGGCTCGTCGTCCGCTGGGCGACAAGACGGCCGCGCAACGTCGCGCGCCGCGCCGGATCGCTCGCCAGCTCGAGCGCCAGGGCGCGATACGACGCGACGTCGGAGCAGGCGAGCTCGTCGAGGCCGGCTGCGTGGAGCACGCTCGCGGCGACGCGCTGGGCGAAGGTCCGGCCCTTCAGCGTCACGACCGGAACCCCGGCCCAGAGCGCCTCGCTCGCAGTCGTGTGCGCGTTGCACGGCCACGCGTCCAGGTAGAGATCGGCGCAGGCGAGGCGGTCGAGGTGGGCGTCGAACGGCAAGACGGGAGAAAAGACGAGGCGGTCGGCGGCGACGCCGCGCTCGCTCGCCGCGGCGGTGAGCCGCGTCTGCACCGCGGTGTTCCACTGCAGCAGCCAGAGCACGGCGCGCGGCGCCTCGAGCAGCAAGCCGCACCAGACGTCGAAGACCTCGGCCGAGATCTTGTACGACTGGTGGAACGCGCAGAGCACCACCGCGTCGTCGGGGACGCCCCATTGCGCCCGGCTCGTTGCGCGCGGCAACGCCCGGTGCGCGTCGTTCGGCTGATAGCAGTGCGGCAGCTGGGCGATCTTCTCGCTGAAGTGCGCGGAGTCGGCGAGCGGCGTCGTCACCGGGTCGCCGATGAAGTAGTCGATGAACGGCGCACCGGTCGAGCCGGGAAAGCCGAGCCAGCTGACCTGCAGCGGCGCCGGCCGTTGCGCGAGCACCGGCATCAACGTGTCGTACGTCGCGCCCTTGAGGTCGACGAGGATGTCGATGCCGAGCGCGCGGATGCGCGCCGCCATCGAGGTGAACGTCTGGCCGTGCAGATCCTCGAAATGCTCGCTGCCGTCGCGCAGCCGCCTGCGCAGCGCGCTGCGGTCGTCGGCGCCGGTCGAGAGCAGCGTCACCTCGAAGCGATCGCGGTCGTGCGCCTCGAGCATCTGCGCCATCAGCTGGCTGGTCGGATGCTGGTGGAAGTCGGCCGAGAGGTAGCCGATGCGCAGGCGCCCTTCGCGCCGCCTGGCCGCCCGGCGCGGCAACGGCCGATAGCCGGCGGCGACGTGCAGCGCGTAGTGACGCGCCGCCTTCAGCTGCTCGTGCGGATCGTCGACGAGCACCGCGTGGGCGAACGCGGTGACTTCGACGGCGGCATCGTCGGGCAACGCGAGGATGTCGCGGCGCAGCGTGGCCATCACCTCGTCGGCGCCCGGCCAGCGGCAGGCCTCGCGCTCGAGGAACGCGAGCAGCCCGCGCGCGGCGAGATCGCTGCTGTCGAGGCCGAGGACGATCGCCGTGCGCAGGCACTCGGCGGCCTCGGCCTTCATGCCGAGGTCGCGGAACGACATGCCGAGCCGGAAGTGCGTCGTCGGCTCGTCGATCTTCAGCGCCAGCGCGTCCATGAACGAGCGGATCGCTTCGTCGTGGCGACGGCAGCACTGGAGCGCGACCGCGAGCGAGACGTGGTGGTTGCTGTCGCGCGGGACGTCGGCCGGCATCGCGCGCAGGCACGCGACCGCCTCTTCGGCGCGGCCGAGGCCGATCAGCGCGTGCGATTCGAGCGCGTACGCCATCGCCGTGCGCGGCTGGGCGGCGCGGATCGCACGCGCGCGCCGCGCCGCACGGTCGCTCTGCCCTGCCTTGATCAGCGCATGCGCGGCGGCGAGGCCGTACGCAGGGTCGCCGTGCAACCCCGCCGCTTCCTCGAACCAGCGCGCCGCGATCGGCCACTGCTCGCGCTCGGCGTGTTGCTGGCCGGTCTGCCAGCGTCGATAGGCACGGTGATGCGCGGGCAACGTGCCGGGCGATGCCGGCTGCGGCAACTGGAGGGCCATTCGTG
>DASSRF010000265.1:0-6730 GCA_035701945.1 Caldimonas sp.
GGTGAGGTTGTAGTAGTCCATGCCGCGCACGAGGCGCGGGTTGACGCGGTACTCGAGGCCGGCGGCGTCGAGGATGCGGCGCACTGCGTCGAAGTGCGCGAGCGACTCGGCGCCGAGGAAGTCGATCAGGCGCGGCGCACCTTCGATGACCGCCTGCAGCGCCGGATTCCTGCTGTCGAGGACGCGCAGCGGGTTCGTGTGCAGGCGTCGCCTGGCGTCGGCGTCGAGCGCGTCGGCGTGGCGCTCGAGGTGCGCGATCAGCGCCGCGCGGTGCGCGCCGCGCTCGGCCGGCTGGCCGAGGCTGTTGAGCTCGAGGCGGACGTCGCTGCCGACCGCGAGGCCGAGGTCGGCGAGGAGAGCGCGGCACATCAGGATCTGCTCGGCGTCGACGTCGGGGCCGGCGTGGCCGAGCGCTTCGACGTCGATCTGGTGGAACTGCCGGTAGCGGCCCTTTTGCGGCCGCTCGTGGCGAAACGCGACGATCTCGCTCCAGACGCGCAGCGGCCCGTTGTAGAGCGCGTTGTGCTCGACCATCGCGCGCACGATCCCTGCGGTCGCCTCCGGGCGCAGCGTCAGCTTGTCGCCGTTCATCGCGTCCTCGAAGGAATACATCTCCTTCTCGACGATGTCGGTCGCCTCGCCGATGCCGCGCACGAAGAGCGCCGTCGGCTCGACGACGGGCGTTCGCACGTTCAGGTAGCCGTGGCGGCGCATCAGCGCGCGCACCTTGTCCTCGAACCACTCCCAGCGCGCCGATTCCGGCGGCAGGATGTCGTTCATGCCTTTGACGGCGCGCAGGGGCTCGCTCATGTCGTCCGCGTCGCGCGGCTCAGCCGGCGACGTGCGCGCCGAAGCGTTGCTCGATGTAGCGCTCGACGAGCGCGTGGAATTCCTGCGCGATGCGATCGCCGCGCAGCGTCACCGCCTTCTCGCCGTCGATGAAGACCGGCGCCGCCGGCGCTTCGCCCGTGCCCGGGAGGCTGATGCCGATGTCGGCGTGCTTGCTCTCGCCGGGGCCGTTGACGATGCATCCCATCACCGCGACCTTGAGCGTCTCGACGCCCGGATAGCGAGCCTTCCAGACCGGCATCTGCGCGCGCAGGTGGTCGTCGATCTGCTTGGCGAGCTCCTGGAAGGTCGTGCTCGTCGTGCGGCCGCAGCCCGGGCACGCGGTGACGCTCGGGTTGAACGAGCGGAGCCCCAGCGACTGCAGGATCTCGAGCGCGACCGTGACCTCCTGCGTCCTCGCTTCGCCGGGCTGCGGCGTCAGCGAGACGCGGATCGTGTCGCCGATGCCCTCCTGCAGCAGCACCGCGAGCGCCGCGGTCGAAGCGACGGTGCCCTTGGTGCCCATTCCCGCCTCGGTGAGGCCGAGGTGGAGAGCGTGGTCGGAGCGCGCGGCGAGCGCGCGGTAGACGCTGATCAGGTCCTGCACTCCCGACATCTTGCACGACAGGATGATCTGCTCGCGCGCGAGTCCGATCTCCTCGGCACGGCGCGCCGAGCCGAGCGCCGACATCAGGATCGCGCGGTACATGACCTGCTGCGGCTCCTCGGGGTCGGCGCGCTTCGCGTTCTCGTCCATCAGGGCGGTGAGCAGCTCCTGGTCGAGGCTGCCCCAGTTGACGCCGATGCGAACGGGCTTGCCGTAGCGCGCCGCGACCTCGACCATCTGCGCGAACTGGCGGTCGTGCTTGTCGCCCTTGCCGACGTTGCCGGGATTGATGCGGTACTTCGAGAGCGCTTCGGCGCACGCCGGGAAGTCGCTCAGCAGGCGGTGGCCGTTGTAGTGGAAGTCGCCGATCAGGGGCACGTCGATTCCCATCCGGTCGAGCTGCTCGCGGATGTGCGGGACGGCGGCCGCCGCCTCGGGCGTGTTGACGGTGATGCGCACCATCTCCGATCCGGCGATCGCGAGCTCCTTGACCTGGATCGCGGTGCCGATCGCATCGACGGTGTCGGTGTTGGTCATCGACTGCACGCGCACCGGTGCATCGCCGCCGACGGTGACGACGTTCGATCCCCAGACGACGCGCGCCTGCAGCGAGCGCCGCGGCGCCGGCCGTGCCGGCGCGACCGGCGCGTCGGAGCGGGCGTCGTCGCCGACCGAGCGGAAGTCGTCGAGCGCTGCCACGTGGACCACGATCAGCGCGGAGCGGCGGCCGTCGGCGATGCCGGCAGCTCGTCGCGCGGGATCGGCTCGGCGCCGGGCGGGATCGGCTCCGCCCCGGGCGGAGTCGGCTCGGATTCGGGCGCTGCCGCCGCTTCGGATTGGGGCGCGGCCGTCGGCGCGACGACCGCCGACGCCGGTGCCGGAGCGGCAGTGGCGAGCGGCGTCGCCGCCGCGCCCGCTGCCGGACGCTTGATGGCGCTCGGTTGCCAGTCGGCGAGCGACAGCCAGTGCGGCGGAGCGAAGTACAGGCCGAGCGCCGCGACCAGAATCAGGGCGGTGATCCAGAACACGGCGCCGAGCCGCGGCGGCGCCGGCTCGCGCTGACCGCCGACGCCGGGACGCTCGCGAAACGGGGCATTCAATCCGCCGCCGACCTGCTCGAGGCGATGCCCGGCGGTCGGAGGCGGCAGCAGCATCAGCACCGCCGCCGGATCGATCTTCAGCGCGCGGCAGACCGTCTGCGCGAGCGCGCGCGTGAAGGTCGCGTCGGGCAGCGCGTCGAAGCGGTCGGCCTCGAGGAGCTCGAGCTTCTTCGGCGCCACCTTGATCGCCGCGGCGAGCGCGGCGATATGCAGGCCCTGCCGCTCGCGCGCCTCGCGCAACAGCCGCCCCGCGCTCGGCGCCGACGTGTCGGCGGCGTCGGCGACCTCACTCATCGAAGGCACGGCGGGCGAAGAGCGACGCCTCGCGCGAATCGGGGAAGCGCTTGCGCAGCTGCGCGCCGAAGTCCGAGACGCCCTGCTGGTTGCCGAGCTTGTTCTCGATCCGTGCCGCGAGCCAGAGCGTCTGCGCGTTGGCGACGTCGGGTTGCGAGTTGACGCGCCGGATGTAGAAGCGAGCGCGCTCGTACTCGCCGCGGCGGTACAGGACCTCGGACAGGTTGGTCGCCGTGAACGGGTTGGCCGAGTCGAGCTGGTACGCGCGCGACAGCGTCGCCTCGGCGTCGGCGAGCTGGCCGGCGTACGCCTGGCAGACACCCTGCGCGAGGAGGGTTCGCGTCACGCCGAGGTACTGCGGCACGGCGAGCGCCTGCGCGAACAGCGTGTTCGATTCGGGGTAGCGCTTCAGCTGGCAGAGGTACCAGCCGTAGTTGTGCATCGTGTCCGCGTCGCGCGGATTGATCTGCAGCGCCTGGCGAAAGCTGCTCTCGGCCTGCGCCTGGTCGCCCATCGCCGCGTAGATCAGGCCCTGCAGGTTGTACGCGTCGCCGTACGTCGGGTCGGCGGCGAGCGAGACCTTGACCTGCTCGAGCGCGGTCTTCGTCTCGCCGCGGCTGAAGTACGCCGAGGCGAGCTCGAGGCGCGCGCGCGATCGCTTCTTCGCGTCGCCCTCCTCGGCAGAGTTGATGCGGTCGGGCGCGCCGGCCACCGGCACGACCGTGTTCTGCGTCGTGCACGCGACGTGCAGCGCGGCGATCACGATCGCGAGCGCCGCCGCGCGCGCGCCCGATCCGCCGGGCATCGGCGCGCTCATGCGTGGCCCCGCTCGGCAGCGACCGCGCTGCGGCGCCGCGACGCCGGTGCGGCGACGCGGACCGGGGCCGCGTGGGCGCGCCGCTCGGCGACGCGCGTCCGGTCCTGCACCTCGCCGGCGAGCTGGCCGCACGCGGCGGCGATGTCGTCGCCGCGGGTCTTGCGGATCGTCGTCACGATGCCGCCGCCGTGCAACACCTCGGCGAACGCGGCGACGCGCTCGGCGGGCGAGCGCTTCAGGCCCGACGCCGGGAACGGATTGAACGGAATCAGGTTCACCTTGCTCGGCAGTCCCGGGTTCGCCGCGCTGCCGTCGCCGCGCAGCAGCGCGAGCAGCGCCCGCGCCTGCGCCGGCGAGTCGTTGACGCCGTCGAGCATGCAGTATTCGATGGTGATGAAGTCGCGCGGCGCGCGCGCGAGGTAGCCGCGCGCCGAAGCGAGCAGCTCGGCGATCGGGTACTTGCGGTTGAGCGGCACGAGCTCGTCGCGCAGCGCGTCGTCGGCAGCGTGCAGCGAGACCGCGAGCGCGACCGGGCAGTCGTCGCGCAGGCGATCGATCATCGGCACGACTCCGGACGTCGAGACCGTGACGCGGCGGCGCGAGAGGCCGTAGCCGTGGTCGTCGAGCATCGCCTTCAGCGCCGGGACGAGCGCGGCGTAGTTCTGCAGCGGCTCGCCCATCCCCATCATCACGACGTTGGTGATCGCGCGTTCGCCTTCGCCGAGCGCGAGGCGCCGGCGCAGCTCGAACTCGGCGTGCCAGAGCTGGGCGACGATCTCGGCGGTCGTCAGGTTGCGGCTGAAGCCCTGGTGGCCGGTCGCGCAGAAGCGACAGTTGACCGCGCAGCCCGCCTGCGACGAGATGCACAAGGTGCCGCGCTCGACCTCGGGAATGAAGACCGTCTCGACGGCGTCGCCGCCACCGACGTCGAACAGCCACTTGATCGTGCCGTCGGCGGCGACCTGCTCGCTCGCGACCGGTAGCGCAGCGACCTCCGCGGCGGCGACGAGCTTCTCGCGAAACGACTTCGCGAGGTCGGTCATGGCAGCGAAGTCGCGCGCGCCGCGCTGGTGGATCCAGCGGAACAGCTGCGTCGCGCGGAAGCGCTGCTCGCCCTGCTGCTCGCACCAGTCGCCGAGTGCGTCGCGGTCGAACTGGAGGAGGTTGACCATCGCGCGATGCCCGTCAGCGGCTGTGCAGGTCCATGCCCGGAAAGAAGAACGCGATCTCGGTCGCGGCGGTCTCGGCGGCGTCCGAGCCATGCACCGCGTTGGCGTCGATGCTGGCGGCGAAGTCGGCGCGGATCGTTCCGCGCTCGGCCTTCTTCGGATCGGTGGCGCCCATCAGCTCGCGGTTCTTCGCGATCGCCGACTCGCCTTCGAGAACCTGGACCATGACCGGCCCGGACATCATGAACGAGACCAGGTCGCCGAAGAACGGACGCGCGCGGTGGACGGCGTAGAACGCCTCGGCCTCGCCGCGCGACAGGTGGACCATCTTCGCGGCGACGATCTTCAGACCCGCTGCCTCGAAGCGCGAGTAGATCTGCCCGATGACGTTCTTCGCGACTGCGTCGGGCTTGATGATCGAAAGGGTGCGTTCCACCGCCATGGCTCGTTCTCCGGGGTCCTCGGGCAAAGCCTTCGATTGTAGGGGGCCGGTCGCCTGCGACTGCCCGCGCTCACCGGCCGCGGCGACCGCCGCCGCCGCCGTAGCCGCCGCCGCCGCCGCGACCGCGGTTCTTGCGGTGGAAGGCATCGGCGCCGATGTAGCCGAGCGACGTCTGCAGCGGATCGGGCTGCTTCGGATCGCCCTTGTTGCCGGCCGGCGCGCGCGGCGCGCTGCCGCCGGCGCCGAAGCCGCTGTTCGGACCGATCCTGCGCCCCTGGACGAAGCGATGATCGAAGGTCTGCTGAAGCGGGTTCGGGATCCGGCTCGGATCGAAGTCGTCGTCCTCGTCGTCGCGGTCCTCGCCGCGCTCGGCGGCGACGCGCTGCTCGGCGCGTTGCTCGGTGCGCTGCTCGTCGCGGCGCGGCGGCCGCTGGCGGTCGTTGCCGCGGCCGCGCTGCTCGTCGCGCCGCTTGCCGCCGCCTTCGCCCCGCTCGTCGCTGCGCTCGCCGTTCGGATGGCCGCTCGCGAGGCGCCGGATCGCGCGGACATCGTTGTCGTCGAGCTCGACGCAGGCACCGCGCTTCAAGCCGTGCGGCAGGACGACCGTGCCGTAGCGGATCCGGATCAGCCGGCTCACCGTGAGGCCGACCGCGTCGAAGAGCTTTCTCACCTCGCGGTTGCGGCCTTCGGTGATGACGACGCGGTACCAATGGTTGAGGCCCTCGCCGCCGCCGTTCTCGATCGACTTGAACGCCGCGCGCTGGCCGTCGATCTCGACGCCCTCGAGCAGCCTGGCGCGCGCTTCTTCGCCGAGCTCGCCCATGACGCGAACCGCGTATTCGCGCTCGACGCCGAAGCGTGGATGCATCAGCTGGTTGGCGAGCCCGCCCGAGGTCGTGAACAGGAGCAGCCCCTCGGTGTTGATGTCGAGCCGGCCGACCGACTGCCACTTGCCCTGCTGCAGGCGCGGCAGGCGGCGGAAGACCGTCGGCCGATGCTGCGGGTCGTCGTGGGTGACGATCTCGCCGGCGGGCTTGTGGTACGCGACGATCCGCGCCGGCGGCGGCACGATGCGCAGCCGCACCGGCTTGCCGTTGACCTCGACGCGGTCGCCGAAGGAGACGCGCTGCCCGGTGTGCGCAGGCTCGCCGTTGACGGTGATCTTGCCGTCGGCGATCAGCTCTTCCATGTCGCGGCGCGAGCCGATCCCGGCCTGCGCGAGGACCTTGTGCAGCTTCGGCGCGTCGGGCTCGGGGGCGAGAACGCGCTTGGCCGTGTCCTCCTCGGTCGCTTCGGCCTCGGGAGCCTCGGCGACGGCGTCGTCGAACTCGCCCGAGAGCACTTGCGCGAAGACCGCGGTCGCTTCGACGGGCTCCGTCGGCTGCAAATGGCGCGGCAGCGGGCCTTCGAAGTTCGGCGGCAGCGCGCGCGGGCCGCGATCGTCGTTGCGGTCGCCGCCGCGGCGGCGGTCAC
>DASSRF010000266.1:0-11935 GCA_035701945.1 Caldimonas sp.
ATCGCTCGCCTCGACGCCGAAGCCAGGATGCTCCTCGACCTTGACGAACGGGATCGTCGGTGCGGCCACGCCGGTCGGGAGGGCGAGCGCTGCGGCGAGCGGATGCGTCGAAGACGAGGCGAGCGCGGCCGCAGTCGCGCGCACCGCAGCCTCGTCGAGACCGAGCGCATGCGCCGCCCGTTGCAGCTCGACGCGCGCGGTGCCGCCTCCCGGCACCGTCAGCGTGCCCGTCTTGTCGAAGCAGACGGTGTCGAGCTTCGCGATCGCCTCGATCGCATCGAGCCGCTGGACGAGGATGCCGCGGCGCGCCAGCGCGCCGGCGGCAGCGAGCAGCGCCGACGGCGCGGCGAGCGAGAGCGCGCACGGGCACGTGACGACGAGGATCGAGACCGCGACCCACACCGCGCGCGACGGATCGATCCACGACCAGGCCAGGCCGGCGACCGCGGCGAGCGCCAGCACGCACCACAGGAACGGCACCGCGACCCGGTCGGCGGCGCGGAGCAGCGGCGGTCGCTCGGTGAGCGCCGAGCGCATCAGCGCGACGATCGCCTCGTAGCGCGTGTCGGCGCCGATCCGTTCGACGCGCTGCACGACCGCGCCGCGCAGGTTGATGCTGCCGGCGATCGCCTCGTCGCCGATGCGCTTCGCGACCGGCCGCGACTCGCCGGTGAGGAGCGCCTCGTCGGCGTCGGTCTCGCCTTCGACGATCGGGCCGTCGGCGGCAAACGCCTCGCCGGCAAGGACGCGGACGCGGTCGCCGCGCTGCAGGCGGTGCGGCGCGATCATCGTCGTCGAACCGTCGGCGTCGATCCTGCGCACCGCGGCGGGAAGCCGAGTCAGCGCGCCCTCGAGCGCGTCGGCGACGCGGTGCCGCATCCGCAGCGCGAGCGTGCGACCGGCGAGCAGGAAGGTGACGAACATCGTCAGCGAGTCGAAGTACGGCTCGCTGCCGAACGGCCCGTCGGGTGCGAAGGTCGCGCCGCTGCTGACGACGAAGGTGAGCGCGATGCCGATCGCGACCGGCACGTCCATGCCGATGCGACGCTGCCGCACGCCGTGCCATGCGTCGCGAAAGATCGGCGCGGCCGAGAACAGCACGACCGGAACGCTCAGCAGCCACGCCGCCCAGAGCAGCAGCGTGCGCAGGTCGGCGCTCAGCGTGCCCGGCGCGGCGAAGTAGACCGGCGCCTGGTACATCATCACCTGCATCATGCAGAACGCGGCGACGAAGAGCCGCCAGAGCGACTTGCGGCTCTCCGCCCTGCGCAGCGCGCGCCCCGCGGCGGTGGCATCGGGAACGGCGTCGTAGCCGGCACGGCGCACCGCTGCGAGCAGCGACGAGAGCGTCGTCCTGGCGGGATCCCAGACGATCGTCGCGCGCGCGGCCGCATGGCTCGCCCTGGCGTCGAAGACGCCGGGCTCGGCCTTCAGCGCGCGTTCGATCGTCCCGGCGCAGCCTGCGCAAAACAGGCCCGCGAGGCGGACGTGCGACCGCGCGACGCGCGTGCCGTCGGCGCTCGTCTCCCACGAGGTGAAGGCGACGGAGACGTCCGGGTCGTCGATGCTCGCGGCCTCGCGATCGTCGACGCCGGCCGCCGGCACGGGCCGCGCGACCGGGACGAGGGCGAGGGGGACGGCCGTCATGCGGGTCGTGGCAGGCGCGACGATGTTGCCGCGTGCGCGGCAGGCGCCGCTTGATCCTGCGCAATCGGCGGCCGCGGCTTGGCCCTCGTCAAGCGTCCCGCTGCCGATCGGTCGAGAATGCCGCGCCATGGTCCAGGCGAGCACGTACGACGCTGCGCGCGAGCGGGTGAGCGCGCTCGCCGCCGAGATTGCCGCCGGCGACGGCGCGGCGCCGCGCCTGGTCGAGACGCCGATCTCGTGGGTGCTGCTCGCGCGCACGTTCGCGTACAAGATCAAGAAGCCGGTGCGCCTGCCGTACCTCGACTTCACGAGCCTTGCCGCCCGGCGCCGGTTCTGCGACGAAGAGCTGCGCCTCAATCGCCGCTTCGCGCCCTCGCTCTACCTCGACGTCGTCGAGGTGCACGATTCGCCGAGCGGCGCGTCGCTCGCGGGCAGCGGTCGCGTCGTCGACGTCGCGGTCCGCATGCAGCGCTTCGCCGACGGCGCGCTCTGGAGCGAGCGGGTCGCGGCCGGCGCGCTGCGGGCGCGCGACGTCGGCGCGTTCGCTGTGCGGCTCGCCGCGGTGCATCGCGCCGCCGCCGTGGCGCCCGCCGACAGCGCGTTCGGCAGCGCAGCCGCGCACGCGCGCATCGCCAAGCGATCGATCGCCGCGATCGACAGCTGGCAGCGCAGCCGCGGCGCGGCGTTCGCCGAGTGGCCGCCGCTCGCGGCATGGCTCGAGAGCGAGTGCGACCGCCTCGCGTCGCATTGGTCGATGCGCCTCGCGCGCGCCGGTGTTCGCGAGTGCCACGGCGACCTCCACCTCGCCAACGTCGTCCAGCTCGATGACGGCCCGCAGGCGTTCGACGCGATCGAGTTCGATCCCGCGCTGCGCTGGATCGATCCGCTCGACGACGCCGCGTTTCTCGCGATGGACCTGCTCGCGCATGGCCGCGGCGACCTCGCGTTCGCGTTCCTCGACTGCTACCTCGAGACGAGCGGCGAGCACGCCGCGCTGCCCGCGCTGCGCTTCTTCCTCGTCTCGCGCGCGCTCGTCCGCGCGCAGGTGAGCGCGCTCGCCGAGGCGGGCGGCATCGCGGTCCAGAGCGCGTGCGACGCCGCTGGCTATCTCCGCCTCGCCGCGGCGATCGCGACGGGGGCCGACGCGCGGCTCGCGATCACGCACGGCCTGCCGGGGTCGGGGAAGAGCTTCGTCTCCGAGCGGCTGCTGCAGGAAGCGCGAGCGCTCCGCGTCCGCTCCGACGTCGAGCGCAAGCGCCTGTTCGGCCTCGCGCCGCTGCAGTCCTCGCGCGACCTCGCCCCCGAGCGCATCTACGGGCAGGTGGCGACGCGACAGACGTACGCGCACCTGCGCGACCTCGCCGCGCTCGCGCTGCGCGCCGGCTGGCCGACGATCGTCGACGCCGCGTTCCTGCGTCGCGACGAGCGCGCGGCGTTCGCCGCGCTCGCGACCGAGCTCGGCGTGCCGTTCGCGATCGTCGATTGCCGCGCTGCGCTGCCGCTCCTGCGCGAGCGCGTGCGCACGCGCGCGGTCGCAGGAGGCGATCCGTCGGAGGCCGACGTCGCCGTCCTCGAACGCCTCGTCGCCGCCGCCGAGCCGCTCGCCGACGACGAGGCGGCGCGCGCGATCGTGTTCGACGCCGCGACGCCGCCGCCGATCGCCGAGATCGCGAAGCGCTGGCAGGCGATGCGCTGAGCCGCGCGCGCGGTCAGAGCCTGCCGATCACCCAGCCGGGGAAGACCGCGACGAGCAGCGCCGCGGCGACGCACGCGACGCTCGCGCCGACCGCGAGGCCGCGGCGCCCGGTCGATGACGCGACGTTGGCGTCCGCGCTCATGAACATCAGCTGGATGACGCGCAGGTAGAAATAGATGCCGAGGTAGCTGCCTACGAGTCCGAGCACGGCGACGAGCGTGTGGCCCGAGGTCATGACGTTCTTGAAGATCAGGAACTTGGCGACGAAGCCGGGCAGCGGCGGGATGCCGGCGAGCGAGAGCATCGCCAGGCCGAGCATCAGCGCTGCGAACGGCGCCCGGTGGAAGAGGCCGCGCAGGTTGTCGAGGCGGTCGCGGGCGACGTCGTCGTCGGCCGCCGGCAGCGCGGCGAACGCGAGCAGGTTCATCAGCCCGTACGCGAGGAGGTAGAACGCGACCGCCTGCATCCGTCCTGCCGGATCGCCGAGCAGCGCGTAGAAGAGGTACCCGGCGTGCGCGATCGAGCTGTACGCGATCATCCGGCGCAGGCTCGGCTGGCGCATCGCGGCGAGGTTGCCCCAGACGATCGACGCGAGCGGCAGCGCGGCGACGAGCTCGAGCATCGGCGACGCGAGCTGGGCGCGGCCGAAAAGCCGCAGCGCCGCGAGCAGGACGCCGGCCTTGACGATCGTCGCCATGTACGCCGTCACCGGAACGCTCGCCGCCTCGTACGCGTCGGGTGCCCAGGCGTGGAACGGAACGATCGCCGCCTTGAGGAAGAAGGCGAGGACGACGAGGACGACCGCGGCGCGCGCGAGCCCGTCGCCGGCCGCGAGCGCGCGCGGGAAGGCGTCGATCGAGAGCGACCCGCTGCCGCCGTAGAGGAGCGACGCGCCCATCAGGAACATCGCCGTCGCGGTGCCACCGAGGACGAGGTACTTGAGTGCGGCCTCGGCGCTCTGCGGCCGCCGCCACGCGAGCAGCACGAGCACGTAGACCGGCAGCGACATCAGCTCGAGGCCGAGAAAGACGGTCGCGAAGCTGTCGGCCGACTGCAGCAGGCAGACGCCGTACAGCGACGACAGCAGCAGCGCCGGGAACTCGCCGCCGACGAAATCGTCGCGCGCCATGACGAGCACCGGCAGCGCGAACGCGAGCACCATCGCCTTGACGAGCAGCGTCGTGCGGTCGACCGAGAACTGGCCGGCGAACGGCGCGGCGGTCGTGCCGTCGAGCGAGAGCTGCACGGCGGCGAGCGCGGCGGCGGCGACGGCGACGAAGGCGACGGCGAGCGACGAGCGTCGGCCGAGGCCTGCGATCTCGAGCGCGATGACGACGACGAGGCCGGCGAGCAGCAGGTGCTCGGGAAGCATCGCGATCAGGACGGCGGTCGTGTTCATGGCGCGTTCGCAACGAGGCGCGGCGTGACGATGAGCTCGCGGTACGCCTTCGCCGCGAGCTCGGTCTTCTTCATCGGCTCGTGCGGGAAGAGCCCGAGCGCGAACACGGCGGCCACGATCAGCCCGAGGATCCAGCGCTCGCGCGCGCCGAGGTCGGCGAGCGGCTGGTGCGGCGCGCGCGCGGCGCCGAAGAGGAAGCCGAGCGCGAAGCGCAGCATGTAGAGCGCGCCGAGAACGACGCCGGTGACGGCGACGAGCGCGAGCACGAGCGGCAGGTCGTTGCCGGCGACGTGGAGCGGCCACGCCGCCTTGAACGCGCCCAGCAGGACGAGGAACTCGCCGGTGAAGCCGCTCGTCGTCGGCAGCCCGACCGAGGCGAGCGTCAGCACCATGAAGAAGACCGAGTAGACCGGCAGCAGCTTGGCGATCCCGCCGTAGGCGGCGAGCTCGCGCGTGTGGCAGCGCTCGTAGATCATCCCGACCATGAGGAACAGGCCGCCGGCGACGAGGCCGTGGCTGACCATCTGGATCACCGCGCCCTGGATGCCGAGCAGGTCGAGGCTCAAGAGGCCGAGCATCACGTAACCGAGGTGGCTGATCGACGAGTAGGCGATGATCTTCTTGATGTCGTCCTGGACGAGCGCGAGGCACGCGCCGTAGACGATGCTGAGCACGGCGAGCGACATCAGCACCGGCGTCAGCTCGCGCGTCGCGTCGGGAAAGAGCGGGAAGCCGAGCTTCATGAAGCCGTACGTCCCCATCTTCAGCATCACCCCGGCCAGGATCACCGACCCCGCCGTCGGCGCCTCGACGTGGGCATCGGGAAGCCACGTGTGCAGCGGCGCCATCGGCACCTTGATCGCGAAGCTGAGCGCGAAGGCGGCGAGCAGGGTCGTCTGGACGTCGAGCGGCAGGTGCGTCTGCACGAGGTCGGCGAACGCGAACGACGTGATGCCGGTCGTCCTCTGCAGCGACCAGACGAGGTAGATCACCGCGGCGAGCATCAGGATGCTGCCGAACGCGGTGTAGAGGACGAACTTGATCGTCGCGTAGATGCGCCGTTCGCCGCCCCAGATCCCGATCAGCAGGAACATCGGGATCAGCATCGTTTCCCAGAACACGTAGAAGAGGAACAGGTCCTGCGCCAGGAACGTCCCGAGCATCGCGAACTGGACGAGGAAGACCATCGCGTAGAAGAGCTTGACGTCCTTGGCGATCGCGGTGAACGCGCCGGCGACGACGAGCGGCCCGAGGTACGCCGTCATCAGCACGAGCAGGATGTTGTAGCCGTCGAGGCCGATCTGGTACGAGACGCCCCACGCCTCGATCCACGGCAGCCGGGTCTCGAACTGCAGGCCGCCGACGCTCGCATCGAAGCGGGCGTAGAGCCACGCGGTCAGCGCGAGCTGCACCACCATCACCGCGAGCGCGAGCGCGCGCACCAGCCTGCCGTGGTCGGCGGGCACGGCGGCGAGCCCGGCGACGCCGACGAGCGGCAGGAACAGCACCCAGTTGAGGACCGCGGCTTCAGCCATGGCGCGCGCTCCAGATCAGCGCGCCCGCGATTCCCGCGAGCACCAGCCAGGCGTAGAGGTGGAGGCTTCCGGTCTGGATGCGCGCGAGCATGCCGCCGGTGCGGCGCCCGAGCGCGGCCATGCCGTTGAGCGTGCCGTCGAGGAGAGCGCGGTCGCCGAAGCGAAGGAACACGCGATCCGAGATCCAGACCAGCGGCCTGCCGATCAGCCGCTCGTAGAGCTCGTCGACGAAGTACTTGCCCGAGAGCACGCGGTGCACGCCGGCGAAGCGCGCGCGCAGCCGCTCGACGCGCTCGGGCGCGCCGCCGAACAGGAACGCCGCGGCGCCGAGGCCGGCGAGCGCGAGCACGACCGAGACGACGACGAGCGGCGTCTCGGCGGCGTGCAGCGACCCGTCGACTGGCGGCAGCGCGAGCTGCGGCTCGAGGAAGTGCGGCACCGCGACGAAGCCGCCGACCGCCGAGAGGACCGCCAGCACGATCAGCACGCCGGTCATCGACCACGGCGACTCGTGGACGTGGTGCTCGACCTCGGCGCTCATCCGCGAGCGGCCGAGGAACGTCAGCCAGAGCAGGCGGAACATGTAGAACGCCGTCATCAGCGCCGTCGCCGCGGCGACGATCCACAGCCACGGCGTTCCGCCGCGCGTGCTCGCGAACGCGAACCAGAGGATCTCGTCCTTGGAGAAGAAGCCGGCGAGCGGCGGCAGGCCGGCGATCGCTGCGGTCGCGATCGCGAACGTCCAGAACGTGAGCGGGATCCTCTTCGCGAGGCCGCCCATCCTGCGCACGTCCTGCTCGCCGCCGAGCGCGTGGATGACGCTGCCGGCGCCGAGGAAGAGGCACGCCTTGAAGAACGCGTGCGTGACGACGTGGAAGATCGCGACCGCGTACGCGCCGACGCCGAGCGCGAGGAACATGAAGCCGAGCTGCGAGATCGTCGAGTACGCGAGCACCTTCTTGATGTCGGTCTGGACGAGCGCGATCGTCGCCGCGAAGAAGGCAGTCGTGACACCGACGACCGCGATCACCGCCGACGCCTCGGGCGCGTGGACGTAGACGCCCGACATGCGGGCGACGAGATACACGCCGGCGGTCACCATCGTCGCCGCGTGGATCAGCGCCGAGACCGGCGTCGGGCCGGCCATCGCGTCGGGCAGCCAGACGTGGAGCGGGATCTGCGCCGACTTGCCGGTCGCGCCGATGAAGAGCAGCAGCCCGACCAGGCTCGCCGAGACCGCCGGCGCCGTGCCGCTGCCGAACGCCGCGTTGATGCGGTCCATGTCGAGCGTTCCGAACGTCGTGTAGAGCAGGAACATGCCGAGCAGGAAGCCGGCGTCGCCGACGCGGTTGGTGACGAACGCCTTCTTGCCGGCGCGCGCGTTGGCGAGGTCGTCGAACCAGAAGCCGATCAGCAGGTACGACGCCAGCCCGACGCCTTCCCAGCCGACGAAGAGGACGAGCATCGACCGCCCGAGGACGAGCAGCAGCATGAAGAAGAGGAACAGGTTCAGGTACGCGAAGAAGCGCCCGTAGCCCGGGTCGTCCTTCATGTAGCCGACCGAGTAGACGTGGATCACCGAGCCGACGCCGGTGACGACGAGCGCCATCACCGCGGCGAGCCGGTCGAAGAGGAAGGCGACCTCGAAGCTGCCGTCGCCGATCTGCGCCCAGCGGTACGCGACGTCGACGAGCGGCGCGTAGCCGCCGGCGGCGAGCGTCGCGCACGACGCGACGACGAGCGCGAACGACGCGATCGGCAGTCCGCAGCCGACCACCGTGACGAAGCGGTTGCCCACGACGTTGCCGCCGAGGCGCGTCGCGAGAATCCCGTTCAGCAGGAAGCCGAGCAGCGGCAGGACGACGATGGTGGTGAGCATCGCTAGCCCCTCAGCTCGCTGTAGGCGCCGATGTCGAGCGTGTGCTTGTCACGCACGAGCAGCAGCACGATCGGGATCGCGAGCGCGATCTCGACGGTCGCGACGACGAAGACGAGGAAGACGACGACCGCGCCGACGGTCGTCGCCGTGTGCTGCGCGAACGTGATCAGGCTCAGGTTGACGCCGTTGAGCATCAGCTCCATGCACATCAGCATGACGAGGACGTTGCGACGGACGACGACGCCGACCAGCCCGATCGAGAAGAGCGCGACCGCGACGCCGATCAGGAGCTGGGTCCTATCCATGCCGCGGTCCCTTCCTGCCGACGCCGAGCACCGCGACCGCGGCGACGACCGCGGCGACGAGCAGCACCGAGGTGAGCTCGAACAGCAGCCAGTACTCGGTCAGGAACGCGACCGAGAACGCGCCGATGCCGAACGAGACGTCGCCGAGCTCGCGGACCGGCGACGGCAGCGGCTTCCAGACGCTCGCGACGATCGCGCCGAGCAGGACGACGAGTCCGGCGATCCCCGGGACGAGCAGGCGCGAGTAGCGGCCGACCTTCGCCTCGCGGCTCTCGAGCAGCATGATCGCGTAGACGATGAAGACCATCACCGCCCCGACGTAGATGAGGACCTGGAAGGCGGCGATGAAGTGGACGCCGAGCAGCCCGTAGACGCCGCCGAGCAGGATCATCGACGTCACGAGCGCCAGCGCGACGCGCATCGGCTCGCGAACGAAGAGCATCGTCGCCGCGGCGCCGAGCGCGCCGAGCGCGCAGACGACGAGGAGCAGCGTGTCGAGCTGCTGGAGCAGGCTGTCGATCATCGCCGTCACGGCGTTCTCCTCGCCGCCGGGCCGGGCGGGTACGGCTTGGCGACGTCGCGCTGAGGGTTCCACGTCAGCAGCTCGTCGAGGCCGAGCCACATCTCCTGGCGGTTCGCTGACGGCAGCGACGGGATTTCCTTGGCCATCCGGATCGCGTCCTCGGGGCACGCCTCGACGCACAGGCCGCAGAAGATGCAGCGCGAGTAGTCGATCTCGAAGCGGATCGGGAACTTGGGGTGGGCGACGTCGTCGGGGTCGAAGCCCGCCTCGATCTCGATCACCTTGGCCGGGCAGACGGTCGCACACATGTTGCACGCGATGCACTGCGGCCGGCCGTCGGGGCGCTGCGTGAGGACGTGCTTGCCCCGGTTGAGCGGCGCGAAGTCGGCGCGCTGCTCCTCGGGGTAGTACGTCGTGAGCGCGCCTTTCCTGCCGGTGATCCAGCGGCCCATGTTGCGCAGGAAGACGCCGCTCGTGACGACGAGGCCGCGCACGATCTCGGGCAGGTACGAGCGCTCCCAGAGCGTCAGCGTCGGCTCGTTCCAGTAGCGCTTGCGCTCGTACGCGACCTTCACATCGGCCCCTTGAGGTGCGACCACAGCACGACGGCGGTGACGGTGAGGTTGGCGAGGGCGACCGGCAGCATGAACTTCCAGGCGAAGCGGAGCACCTGGTCGTAGCGGAAGCGCGGCAGCGACCAGCGGATCAGGATCTGGAAGCTGCAGACGAGCATCACCTTGACGAGGAAGGTGACGAGCTGGATGACGACGACCGCGGCGTGCGGCAGCGCGACCGTCGCTCCGCCCGGGAACGCGAAGCCGGCGTCGCCCATGTACGGCAGGTTGTAGCCGCCGAGGAAGAGCGTCGTGAAGAGCGCGCCGATGATCGCGATCTCGATGAACTCGGCGAACATGAAGAGGCCCATCTTCATCGACGTGTACTCGGTGTAGTAGCCGGCGATGAGCTCGGACTCGGCCTCGGGCAGGTCGAACGGGATGCGCTTGTTCTCGGCGATCGCCGCGGTCAGGAAGAGGAGGGCGCCGAGCGGCTGGTAGAAGATTCCCCACGCCGGCAGCGCGCCGAGCACGGTGCCCGACTGGCGCTGCACGATCGCGAGGAGGTCGATCGTGCCGAACGTCATGACGAGGCCGAGGACGGTCAGGCCCATGACGAGCTCGTACGAGATCATCTGCGAGCCGGCGCGCAGCGCGCCGAGGAGCGAGAACTTGTTCGCCGACGACCAGCCGGCGAGCATCGCGCCGATCACCGTCAGGCCGCTGAACGCGAAGACGACGAGAAGGCCGGCGTCGAGGCGGGCGATCTGCATCGGATAGGCGCGCTGGCCGAACCAGTCGGCGAGCGCAGGGACGAGCTTCGCGGGCTCGAGCATGCCGCCGAACGGGACGACGGCGAAGACGAGCAGCACCGGCGTGAAGACGACCCACGGCGCGATCGCGTAGGCGACGCGGTCGTAGCTCTGCGGCGTGAAGTTCTCCTTCAGCAGCATCTTGATGCCGTCGGCGACGCCGTGGAAGAGCCCCCACCAGACGAGCTTCCACTGCGTGAACGGGATGCGCACGTAGGCGCGGTTGGCGCCGATCCGGTCGGACATCACCGCCGCCTGCTTGCGTTCGACCCACGTCAGCAGCGTGCCGAACGTGATCAGCGCGCCCATCGCGTAGACGATCAAGACGAGCGCGACGACGAGGTCCTGCGTCACGTCGCCTCCGCCATCGCGGGCGCCGCCAGCGTCGCGAACAGCGCCTCGGCGTCGGCGACGCCGTCGGGCCTGGCGAAGCACGCCTCGAAGCCGCTCACGACGCCGGCGAAGTTGGTGTAGTGGCCGTTGCGCTCGGTCTGCACGCTGATCGGCACGAAGACATCGGCGCGCCCGTTGTCGGGATGGAGCCACGCGTCGAGTCGGACCACCTTCGCGCCCGGCGGCAGCGCGTCGGCGCGGCAGCCTTCGCCCCAGACGAGGACGAGGTCGCAGTCGGACGGGAACGCCTCGGGGCGATCGAACGCCGGTCCCGGGTAGCGCGCGATCGCGGCGGCGCGGTTCGGGTTCTTGTCGGCCTTGATGAGGATGTCGTCCTCGATCCGCTCGCCGGGCAGCGGCAGCCAGTCGGCCTTGACGCGGCAGGTGAAGCGCGAAGCGAGCGTGCGGTCGAACGCGGCGAGCTCCTCGTTCGACGCCCAGCTCGAGACGAGCGCGACCGGACGGCGCGCCGCGCCGATCAGCGCGCGGGCGGCGTCGATCGCGGCGGGGAGCGCGACCTCGCGGCCGTTGACGAGCGGCGCGAGCGCACGCGGCCGACCGAAGATCTGCGCCAGGTCGCGGCCCTTGTTGCAGATCCACGGGCCGTTGACGGCAGGGTTCTCGAGCGGAGTGACGCGATCGATCCGCGCGTTCAGCTTGGCGTCGAGCCGGTTCAGCTTCCACTCGCGCTTGCGATGCCAGATCTGGACCGTGCAGCCGCGCTCGCAGCCCGGGCAGACCGAAGGCGTCGGCTCGAGGTACCAGACGCGCGCCTGGTGCAGGAACGGCCGCGACAGCAGGGCGCCGACCGGGCAGATGTCGATGACGTTGTCGGAGTACGGGTCGCGCGCGAACGCGCCGTCCTCGCTCGCGCGGACGAGCGAGTGGTCGCCGCGGTCGACGATGCCGAGCGAGTCCGACTTCGAGATCTCGCGCGTGAAGCGCACGCAGCGCGAGCAGAGGATGCAGCGCTCGTTGTCGAGGACGATGCGCTCGGAGAGCGGGAAGTGCTTGGTCGCGCGCACCTTGACGTCGCGCGAGACCGAAGGCTCGCCGTTGTACCGGTAGTGGTAGTCCTGCAGCGTGCACTCGCCGGACTTGTCGCAGATGCCGCAGTCGACCGGGTGGTTGAGCGTCACCAGCTGCAGCATCTGCTTGCGCCGGGCGCGGACGCGCGGCGAATCGGTCAGCA
>DASSRF010000267.1:0-2457 GCA_035701945.1 Caldimonas sp.
CGGGTCGAAAGCGCCGCCGGCGGCGAGCGCGCGCGCCCACGCCGCCGCCGCGCGGCCGCCCCATGCGTCGGGCGGTGTGGCGAGCGTCGTCGTCCGCGTGGCCTCGTAGCGTTCGGCGACGAAGTCGTAGAACGAGCCGGCGACGTTCCTCATCGCGGCGCCGCCGCGCGTGCCGTGGAACGCCGCCTCGATGATGGCGTCGCGGCCGGCGTCGAGGTTCCACGAGCACGCGAGCCGCACGACGGTGCCGCTCGCGAGGTCGATCTGCGCCATGGCGTGGTCCTCGACGACGTCGCGCGAAGCGAGCGGCACGCCGCGCGCGAAGAGCCTGCTCCCGACGCCGCGGACGTCGGGAAAGCCGAGCGTCCAGAGCGCCAGGTCGACGAGGTGGATGCCGAGGTCGATGACGCAGCCGCCGCCGGCGAGTCGCGGGTCGCGGAACCACGCCTTGTCGGGGCCGTACGCGTTGTGAAACGTCAGGTCCACGGCGTAGACCTCGCCGATCGCGCCCGCGACGACGAGCGATCGGATCCGCTGCATCGCCGCGGTCTCGCGATACGAGAGGTCGACGCCGAGCAGCCGGTCGGCGCGCCGCGCAGCGGCGACGACGCGCGCATTCTCGGCTGCGGTCCGCCCGAGCGGCTTCTGGCAGAAGACGGCGACGCGGCGCGCGAGCGCCGCTTCGGCCTGTTCGGCGTGGAGCGCGCTCGGCGTCGCGATGACGATGCCGTCGAGATCCTCGGCGAGCAACGCTTCGAGCGAACCCAGAGCACGCGCGTGCGGTGCGATCGCCAGCGCCTCGCGACACGCATCGTCGCTGGCGTCGGCGACGGCGGCGATCTCGACTCCGCCCGCCGCAGCGATCGCGCGCATGCGATCGCGGCCGATCCAGCCGACCCCGAGGAAGCCGAGCCGCGGCGCGCGCGCGTGCGCCGCCGCCGATCGCGCGAGCGCTGCCGATTCGTCGAGCGTCAGCACGCGCGATCCTCAGACGGTGACGAGCGCCTTCAGGAACCCGTCCGGGCGCCGGCGCGTCAGCTCGAGCGCTTCGCCGAGGCGGTCGAGCGGAAAGCGATGCGTGAAGAGCGGCGTCGGGTCGAGCACGCCGGCCGCGACGAGGTCCACGGCGGCGCGGATTCCGGCGACGTACTGCGCGGGGTCGCGCTCGTGCGCGTTGACGACGTCGATGCCGCGCCAGTTCCAGAGCTGCAGGTTGACCTGCCGCAGGCCGTCCTGGTGGTAGCCGGCGATGACGAGGCGGCCGCGCTCGCCGGTGATCTCGCCGGCGAGGTCGAGCGGCTGCTGCAGCCCGACCGCCTCGATCGTCCGCTCGCACCACTTGCCGTCGGTCAGCCGCTTGACCTCGGCGACGACGCGCGCGTGGTCGTCGAGCACGATCGTCTCTGCGGCGCCGCACGCGCGCGCGACGTCGAGCGCGAACGCGCGTCGCGAGATCGCGATCACGCGCGCGCCGGCGTGCGACGCGAGCCGCGTCAGCAGCGCGCCGAGGAAGCCGACGCCGACGACCGCGACCGTCTGCCCGGCTTCGATCGCGCTGCGGCGAAAGATGTTGACCGCGCAGCCAAGCGGCTCGCCCGGAATCGCGATGCCGTCGAGCACCGCCGGCAGCCGCACGACGGCCGCGGCGTCGGCGACGTCGTACTCGGCGTGGGCGCGGTACGTCAGCGCCGCGACGCGATCGCCGACGGCGACGCTCGAGACGCCGTCGCCGACGGCGACGACGCGGCCCCAGCCTTCGTGGCCGGGAGCACCCGCAGCCTGCGGGTAGTCGAACCAGGGCCTGCCTTCCCAGAGCGGCAGGCTCGACGCGCACACGCCCGAGCCTTCGAGGCGAAGCAGCACCTGGCCGCTGGCCGGCTCCGGTCGAGGAGCGGTGTCGACGATCGCTTGCCCGGGCGCGGCGATCACGCCGGCCAGCATCGCCGCGGCTCCCCGTGCTCCCCGATGCGGCTCGTCACGATCCGCCCCCCGCGCGCGCGAGCGCGTGCGCCGCGGTCGCGACGCGCGGCTCGATGCGCTGCGCACGAGCTGCGCGCTCGCCGGCGCGCAGCTCGCGCAACCACCGGTAGAGCCGCTCGATGCCCTGCTGCGCATCGATGCGCGGCGTCCAGCCGGTCGCCGCCGCGAAGCGGCGCGGGTCGGAGACGTACCAGCGCTGGTCGCCGGTGCGCCAGTCGGCGAACGACACCACCGGCCGCCTGCCGTCGAGCTGCTCGATGCGGCCGAGCAGGTCGAGCAGGCTGACGACGTTGCGCGGGCCGCCGCCGATGTTGAACGCACGCCCGGCGATCCGGTCGATGTCGCGCTCGGCGAGCAGGAAGGCGTCGACGAGGTCGTCGACGTAGAGCACGTCGCGCACCTGCCTGCCGTCGCCGTAGACCGTGATCGGCTTGCCGTCGATCGCGCGCAGGAGGAAGTGCGCGACCCAGCCCTGGT
>DASSRF010000268.1:0-2559 GCA_035701945.1 Caldimonas sp.
AGCACGCGCGCGGCGCCGAGACCTGGCTCGCGGAGCTGATCTGGCGCGACTTCTACCAGCAGGTCCTGCACCACGTTCCGCACGTCGTCGGCGCTGCGTGCAGGCCTGCGTACGACCACTTGCGCTTCGAGCACGGCCGCCACGCCGACGAAGCGTTCGCGGCGTGGTGCGACGGCCGGACCGGCTATCCGCTCGTCGACGCCGCGATGGCGCAGATCAACCAGACCGGATGGATGCACAACCGGCTGCGGATGCTGGCGGCGAGCTTTCTCGTCAAGGACCTCGGCATCGACTGGCGCCGCGGCGAGGCGTACTTCGCGCTCCACCTGATCGACTACGAGCTGGCGTCGAACAACGGCGGCTGGCAGTGGAGCGCGTCGACCGGCTGCGACGCGCAGCCGTGGTTTCGCGTCTTCAACCCGCTGACGCAGAGCCGCCGCTTCGACCCGCAAGGCAAGTTCATCCGCCGCTACCTGCCGCAGCTCGCGCGGCTCGACGACGAGCAGATCCACGCACCGTGGCTGGCGAGCCCGATCGAGCTCGAGGCTGCGGGCGTCGAGCTCGGCCGCGACTACCCGCGGCCGATCGTCGACCACGCCGCGGCGCGCGCGAAGACGCTGCAGCGCTACGCTGCCGTCAACGAGAAACGCTAGCCGCCGCGGTCAGGCTTCGGCCTGGACCGGAGCGATGTAGCGCGCGATCAGCGCGAGCAGGTCTTCCTCGGAGTAGGGCTTGCCGAGGTAATGGTCGACGCCGAGCTCGGTCGCGTGGTCGCGGTGCTTCTGCGCGATCCGCGACGTGATCATGATCACCGGCAGGTCGCGCCAGCGCATGTCGGAGCGGATGTTGCGCACGAGATCGAAGCCGTCCATGCGCGGCATCTCGATGTCCGAAAGGACGACGCGCGGAACTTCCTCGGCGAGCCGCTCGAGCGCATCGAGGCCGTCCTTGGCGAGCGTCACGCGGTAGCCCTCGCGCACGAGGAGGCGCTGGGTGACGCGGCGCACCGTCAGCGAGTCGTCGACGACGAGGACGAGCGGCGCCGCGTGCGTCGATGCTGCCGCTTCGGCCGGCAGCATCGGCGAGACCGGCGCGCCGGGGACGCGCGGCGCCATCGCTGCGCGCGCGACCTCGCCGTACAGCGTCGCCAGCGCGACCGGGTTGTAGATCAGCGCCACCGCGCCCGACGCCAGCAGCGTCATTCCGGCCAGGCCGGGCAGACGCGACAGCTGCGGGCCGAGGTTCTTGACGACGACTTCCTGGTTGCCGAGCACTTCGTCGACGTGGACGGCGATCCGCTGCTGCGCGCTGCGGACGACGACCACCGTGCGCGTGCGGCCCTGCGACGCATCGGGTCGGGCGCCGAGCTGGAGCAGCGCGCCGAGCCAGAAGAACGGAACGACCTGGCCGCCGTATTCGTAGCCGCCGCTCGCGTAGCCGTGGTCGACCTCGCCCGGCGTCGCGCGGCGGACGATCTCGACCAGCGTCGAAGGCACCGCGACCATCGTCTCGCCGCAACGCAGCATGACGACGCGCGTCACCGCCGTCGTCAGCGGCAGCACGAGCTTGAACGACGTCCCCTGGCCCGCCGCGGTCGCGGTCTCGATGCGGCCGCCCATCGCGATCACCTCGGCGCGGACGACGTCCATGCCGACGCCGCGGCCGGCGAGCTCGGTGACGGTGTCGGCGGTCGAGAAGCCGGCGGTGAAGATCAGGTTGGCGAGCTCGGCGTCGGTGTGCGCGCTGCCCGGCTCGATCAGCCCGCTCGCCTCGCCCTTGGCGCGGATGCGCGCGAGGTCGAGGCCGGCGCCGTCGTCGCGGAACTCGACGCCGACCTCGTTGCCCTCGTGCGAGAGCGAGACGACGATCGTTCCGGTCGGATCCTTGCCGAGAGCCTTGCGGACCTCGGGCAGCTCGATGCCGTGCGACACGCAGTTGCGCAACAGGTGCTCGAACGCGCCGGTCATGCGGTCGAGAACGCCGCGGTCGATTTCGATCGAGCCGCCGACGATGTCGAGCCGGACCTGCTTGCCGGTCTCCTTGGCGGCGAGTCGGACGACCCGATAGAGGCGATCGGAGAGACCCTCGAACTCGACCATGCGCGTGCGCAGCAGGTCGTCCTGGAGGTCGCGCGTCAGCCGCGCCTGCGCGACGAGCTCGTCCTCGGTCGACTCGATCGAGCGCTGCAGCGTGCGCTGCACGGTGGCGACGTCGTTGACCGACTCCGCCATCATCCGGGTCAGCTCCTGGAAGCGGGTGAAGCGGTCGAACTCGAGCGGGTCGAACTCCTGCGACGCCGCCTTCGCGGCCTCGAGCCGCGAGCTCATCTGCACCTCGCCCTGCAGCTCGATGTCGCGCAGGTGGCCGCGCAGCCGCTCGAGGTTCTCGGTGAGGTCGGCGAGCGAGCCCTTGATCTGGCCGACGCCGCTCTCGATCCGCGAGCGCGTGATGCTGACCTCGCCGGCCTGGTTGACGAGGCGATCGAGGAGCGGCGCGCGAACGCGCACCGCCGATTGCGCCGTCGCCGCGGCGCGCTCGGCGGGCTTCGCGGGTTGCGGC
>DASSRF010000269.1:0-4449 GCA_035701945.1 Caldimonas sp.
TGGCCGCCGAGCAGCATCAGCGCGACCGCGGAGTCGTCGTTGCCGGAATAGACGGCGAAGCCCTCGGGGGCGCCGCGCAGGATCGTGCTGCCGCGCGCGATGTCGCCGGTCGCATCCTTGATGCCGACGATCCCCGGGACCCGCGCCAGGCGAAGCGCGGTCTCGGTCTGCATGTCCGCGACGGTCCGCGAGGGCACGTTGTAGACGATCATCGGGATGTCGACCGCCTCGGCGACGGCGACGAAGTGGCGGTAGATGCCTTCCTGCGAAGGCTTGTTGTAGTAGGGGACGACCGAGAGCGTGCAGTCGGCGCCGACCTTGAGCGCGTAGCGCGACAGCTCGATCGCCTCGGCCGTCGAGTTGCCGCCGGTCCCCGCCATGACCGGGATGCGCCCGCGGGTGTGCTCGACGGCGACGCGGATGATCTCGCAGTGCTCGTCGACGGTGACCGTCGGCGATTCGCCGGTCGTGCCGACGACGCCGATGCATTGCGTGCCCTCGGCGACGTGCCAGTCGATCAGCCGCCTGAGCGCATCGAAGTCGACGCTGCCGTCGTCGTGCATCGGCGTGACGAGCGCGACGATGCTGCCGGTGATGGTCTTCATTTGCGCAGTGTCCCGAATCGGTCGATTCTAGCCTTCGCCACCCGCGCGGCCCGGCGCGAGCGGGTAGCGCCGGCTTCGCTCTTCGCCGGCGGCACGGACCGCCGCCAGCCGCTGCACGAAGCGTTCCGGGTCGACGACAAAGCCGTCCTCGTAGGCGACGATGCGAAGACCCTCGGCGGCGGTCAGAAGTTCACCGTGGCCGAGCAGAAATTCCGGCCGGCTCGGCCGACCGACGGTCTCGTTGCCGACCGCGAACGTCTCGTAGAGCAGCACGCCGCCTGGCGCGAGCGCCGCGCGCAAGGTCGCAAGGAGCGGACGCCACAGGTAGTTGGTGACGACGACGGCGTCGAAGCTTCGCTCGGCGAGCGGCCACGCGCCGCCTTCGATGTCGGCGGCGATCGTCTCGGCGACATCGGCGAGCGCCGTCATCGCGTCGGCGTCGCGGTCGATCGCCGTGACGCGGTGGCCGCGCGACGCGAGCCAGCGCGCATGGCGTCCGCTGCCGGCGGCGACGTCGAGGACCGTGCCGCCGGCTGCGATCAGGTGCGCCCAGCGCACGATCCAGGGCGAAGGCAACCTCACCTCGTCGTGCGCGGCGCGCGACGACGTCGTCACCTCAGAAGCACGCCCACAGCCGATTGGCGAGATCGACCGCGAGATCCGGCCGCTGATAGGCGGCGAACACGACCGCGAGCGTGAGTGCGGCCAACGTCCAGCCGACGATCCGCGCGCGCTTCATGCTGCTGCAGGGCGCAGGATCGCCCGCTCGCGGATCGGCAGGTTGACGAGCGCGGCGAAGACGCCGAGCGCGACCGCGATCCACCAGACGACGTCGTAGCTGCCGGTCGCGTCGTAGAGGCGGCCGCCGAGCCAGACGCCGAGGAAGCTGCCGACCTGATGGCTGAGGAAGACGAAGCCGCCGAGCATCGACAGGTAACGCACGCCGAAGATCTCGGCGACGATGCCGTTGGTGAGCGGCACCGTCGACAGCCACAGGAAGCCGATCACCGCAGCGAAGACGTAGACGCTCCACGGCGTCAGCGGCGACGCGACGAAGACGACGATCGCGAGCGCGCGCAGCGTGTAGATCGTCGACAGCAGGTACTTCTTCGGCAGCCGCCCGCCGAGCATGCCCGCGAGGTAGGTGCCGAAGACGTTGAAGAGCCCGATCAGCGCGAGCGCGGTCGTCGCGACGTGCGGCTGCAGGCCGTGGTCCTTGAGATAGCTCGGCATGTGCACGCCGATGAAGACGACCTGGAAGCCGCAGACGAAGTAGCCGGCGGTCAGCAACTGGAAGCTGCGGTCGCCGAACGCCTCGCGAAGCGCCGCGCCCATGCTCTGCTGCTGCGCCGCCGACGGTGCGTGCTTCGGCTCGCGCAGCCCGAGCGCGAGCGGCGCGATGACGAGCGCGAGCGCGGCGCAGACGAAGAGCGCGTCCCGCCAGCCGATCGTTCCGATCAGGCCGCCTTCGACCGGCACCATCAGGAACTGACCGAACGATCCCGCTGCGGCCGTGATCCCCATCGCCCAGCTGCGCCGTTCGGGAACGACGTTGCGGCCGATGACGCCGTAGACGACCGCGTACGTCGTGCCGGCTTGCGCCATGCCGAGCACGAGCCCGGTGCCGCCGAGGAACGCAGCGCCCGTCGTCGCGAGCGCCATCGTCACCAGGCCGAGCGAATAGAGGATGCTGCCGACGACGAGGACGCGATACGCACCCCAGCGGTCGGCGAGCGCGCCGGCGAGGGGCCCGGCGAGTCCCCACGCGAGGTTCTGCACCGCGAGCGCGAGCGCGAACGTCTCGCGGCTCCAGCCGCGGTCGACGGTGATCGGTTGCAGCCACAGGCCGAAGCCGTGGCGAATGCCCATCGACACGGTGACGATCACCGCGCCGCAGACGAGCACCTGCGCCAGCGACAGCGGCCGCGCTGAGGTGCTCATGCGACCTGCGGCGCGCTGGCGCGATCGATCGCGGCGATCGACGGCGCATCGAGCCGCAGCCGCGCCGCCGCGACGAGCTCGGCGAGCTGGCGCTCGTCGGTCGCAGAGGCGATCGGCGCCGTGATGCTCGGCCGCGCGATCTGCCACGCGAGCGCGACCTGCGCCGGCGTCGCGCCGATCGTCGTGGCGACGGCGTCGAGCGCGCCCAGGACCGCGAGGCCGCGCTCGTTGAGGTACTTGCCCGCGCCCTTGCCGCGGACGCTCTTGCCGAGGTCGCCGGCGCTGCGGTACTTGCCGGTGAGAAACCCGCTCGCGAGCGCGTAGTAGTTGATGACGCCGACGCCGCGCTCGACGCAGAGCGGCTCGAGCGCGTCTTCGTACGCGGCGCGCTCGACCAGGTTGTAGAGCGGCTGCAGCGACTCGTAGCGCGGCAGGCCGAGCCGCTCGCTCGTGTCGAGCGCGAGCGCGAGGCGATCGGCCGTGTGGTTGGAAGCGCCGATCGCGCGCACCTTGCCTTCCTTGACGAGCTCGCCGTACGCCGCGAGCGTTTCCTCGAGCGGCGTCGCGGCGTCGTCGTCGTGCGACTGGTAGAGGTCGATGACGTCGGTCCGGAGGCGCCGCAGCGACGCTTCGACGGCGCGGCGGATGTACGCCTTCGACAGCCCCTGCTCGTTGTCGCCCATGGGCTTGCCGACCTTGGTCGCGAGCACGATCCGGTTGCGTTTGCCGGTCGCCGTCAACCAGTTGCCGATGATCGTCTCCGACTCGCCGCCGGCGTGGCCCGGCACCCAGCGCGAATAGACGTCCGCGGTGTCGACGAAGTTCATGCCGGCGTCGACCCAGGCGTCGAGGAGACGGAACGATTGGCGCTCGTCGACGGTCCAGCCGAAGACGTTGCCGCCGAGGCAGATGCGCGAGACCTGGAGCGCCGAGCGGCCGAGGGAACGGGTGTCCATCGGTCGATTGTTGCAGGGCTCGCCGCGCTCCGCTGGCGCGTGCGCCGGCGCCTGCGCGCCGCGTCAGGCCGTCTGCGGAGCGGCGCCGCGGCTGCCGCGGCCGTACTCGGCGGCGTTGACGTCGGTGAACGCGAGCATTGCGAGCACGCGCCGGTCGGCGGGCGCTGCGAAGCCGCAGTCGCCGGCGAAGCCTGCGGGATTGCGGAACGTTCCGAACAGCAGGTCCCAGAGCGGCAGGTCGCCGTAGTTGTCGGCGTGGACGCCGAGCCGGTGGTGCTCGCAATGCGCTTCCGGGCGCTGGATGAAGTAGCCGAGCCAGCGCGGCGTGCGCACGTTCCAGTGCTGGAACATGCCGTGGAACGCGGCGACGTAGCCGACCAGCGCAGCGGCGACCGGGTCGAGGCCGAGCACGACGACCGTGGCGAACAGCTGCAGCACGACTTGGACGACCATCTCGACGGGGTGGAAGAGCGTCGAGCCGCTGATGTCGACCCGCTGCGGGCTGTGGTGCAGCTGGTGGCCGGCGCGCCAGAGCGGCGTCCACGCGTGCGACGCGCGGTGCCACGCGAAGGCGACGCCCGACAGCACGAGCCAGCCGACGAGCGTGCCGCCGACGATGCCGAGCCGCGTGCCGTCGAGCCAGCGGTGCGCGGCGAGCCAGTCGACCGGGATCAGGAGCGGGACGATCGTCGAGACGGTGCCGATCGCGACGAGGAACGCGATGCCGAGCCAGCGCCAGCCGCGCCGCGGCGGGAAGCGGCGCGCCGGCCAGGCGGTCTCGACCGCGAGCATCGCGAGGTAGGTGAGCGGGACGAGGAGACCGATGAGATCGACGGCTTGCATGGCATGGCTCCGTTGGCGCGCGGCGTACCGGTGACTTACGGTGTAAGTCGGCCCGCAGCGTACTCCCTTACAACGTAAGATGTCAACCGTGCCGAACCGCCGCC
>DASSRF010000270.1:0-5608 GCA_035701945.1 Caldimonas sp.
CGCAGCTTCGCCGAGGCGGACGAGGTCGTCGTTGTCGATCGCGTCGGCGATCGCGATCGCGACGCCGCTCGTGCGCAACTCGGCGAAGCGCGCCTCGATCGCAGCGCTCGACTCGCCCGTCGCGCGGTGGTCGACGAGGCCGACCCGGCGCGCCGGGCGTCCGTCCGGCCGCGTCGTCGCGAGCTGCGCCTGCAGGACGCGGACGAGGTTGGCGTCGGTCATCGGCGTGAGCGGGTGGTGGCGCATGCCGCTTTCGGAGAGCAGGACGTCGCCGACGAAGAGATGGCCCTTGAAGACGGTGCGCGCGTTGTCGGGAAACGCCGGCGTCGCGATCGTGAAGTCGCAGCCGAGCTCGTCCATCAGCGCCTCGAGCACCGGGCCGATGTTGCCGCGCGGCGTCGAATCGAACGTCGAGCAGACCTTGAAGTAGATCTGCGCCGCGCCGTTGGCGCGCAGCCAGCGGCACGCCGCGAGCGACTGCGCGACCGCCTGCTCGGCCGCGATCGTGCGCGACTTCAGCGCGACGACGACCGCGTCGGCATCGACCGCGGCGCCGCCGTCGCGCGGGACGCCGATCGTCTGCACCGCGCGCATGCCGGCGCGAACGAGGTTGTTGGCGAGGTCGGTCGCGCCCGTGAAGTCGTCGGCGATGCAGCCGAGGCGGACCGTCATCGCTTCTTCGGCACGTCGATGCCGGGAAAGATCTTGATCACCGCGGCGTCGTCCTCGCGCGCGAAGCCGGCGCTCGACGCCTGCATGAACATCTGGTGCGCGGTGCTCGCGAGCGGCAGCGGGAACTTGGTCGCGCGCGCGGTGTCGAGGACGAGGCCGAGGTCCTTGACGAAGATGTCGACCGCCGACAGCGGCGTGTAGTCGCCGGCGAGGACGTGCGCCATCCGGTTCTCGAACATCCAGCTGTTGCCGGCGCTGTGCGTGATGACGTCGTAGAGCTGCGCCGGGTCGACGCCTTCGCGCAGGCCGAGCGCCATCGCCTCGGCGGCAGCGGCGATGTGCACGCCGGCGAGCAGCTGGTTGATGATCTTGACCTTGCTGCCGTTGCCGGCGCGGTCGCCGAGCCGGTAGACGCGCGCTGCCATCGCGTGCAGGAACGGCTCGGCTGCGCTCCATGCGGCGTCGCGCGCAGCGGCCATCACCGTCATTTCGCCCGACGCCGCCTTCGCGGCTCCGCCCGAGATCGGCGCATCGACGTAGAGGAGGCCGCGTTCCTCGACGCGCCGCTCGAAGTCGATCGAGACGTTGGGATCGACGGTCGAGCACATCACGAAGACGCCGCCGGGACGCATCGCCGCGGCGGCGCCGCCGTCGCCGAAGAGCACGTCCTCGGTCTGCGCGGCGTCGACGACGACCGAGACGACGACGTCCGAGCGACTCGCGAGCTCGGCGACGCTCGCGCACGCCGTGCCGCCGTTCTTCGCGAACGCCGCAGCGACGCCGGCGCGGGCGTCGCAGACGCGGACGTCGGCGCCGGCGCGGCGAAGCGACCCGGCCATGCCCGACCCCATCGCGCCGAGGCCGACGACGCCGACGCGCCGACCCGCGATCGAAACGTGCGCAGCGTCGCTCACAGCGACGACGCTTCCATGCGCAGCTGCACCGCCGGTGCCGAAGCGACCGAAGGCTTGCCGAGACGGTCGGCGCGAACGCCGGCGTTGCGCAGGTGCTGCTGGACCTGGGCGGCGCGCTTCAGCGCGAGCTCGTCGCTGCCCTTGGCATCGCCGGGAGCGGCGATCAGCGTCACCTGCGCGATCGGCACGCGCTGCAGGCTCTGCGTCATCTTGTCGAGGACGGCGCCGAGCGCGGGCTTGACCTTGCTTCCGCCCTGGTCGAAACAGAACTCGCGCGGGACGTCGATCGCGATCGCGTTCTCTTCGACCTGACGAATCTTGACCGGGGTGCCCTTGAACCACGACATCAACCATTGCCGCTCGGCGGCGAGATGCGCGGGCGCCGCTGCGCGCTGGTCGGGCGTGGGCGCCGGCGCGGGGGTCGGAGCGGTGGCCGGCGCCGGTGCCGAGGTCGTCGAAGACGGCGACGTGCTCGTGCAGCCGGCGACGACGACGAGAACGAGGACGAGGAAGGTCGGAGATCGCATGGCGTTCGATTCTGCGGCCTGCCGGCGCATCGCGCTGTTCAGCCCGACTGCCGCGCCGGTGCACCGCGCCAGGCATCGACCCACTGTCGCGCCGCCCGGCCCACGTCTTCGGCCGCCATGCCCGGCTTGTACAGGCTCGAGCCGATGCCGAACCCGTTCGCTCCGGCGTCGCGGTACGCGTGCATGTTCGCGAGCGAGATGCCGCCGACCGGAAGGACGACCGTGGCGGGGTCGAGCACGGCGCGCAGCGCCTTCACCGCCGGCGGTGGAACCATCTCGGCCGGAAACAGCTTCAGCGCGACCGCGCCCGCGGCGAGCGCAGCGAACGCTTCGCTCGCGCTCAGCACGCCTGGCAACGCCGCGATGCCGAGCGCGACCGCTTCGCCGACGACGTCGCGGTCGAAGTTCGGCGCGACGACGAGCTCGGCGCCGGCGGCGTGGACCTCGCGGACCGCGCTCGCGGTGAGCACCGTGCCGGCGCCGACGAGCGCGTCGGGAAAGGCGTCTGCGAGCGCGGCGATGCTGACGAGCGGGTCGGGCGAGTTGAGCGGCACCTCGATCATTCGCCAGCCGGCTTCGACGAGCGCCGAGCCGATCGCGACCGCTTCGTCGGGACGCACGCCGCGCAGGATCGCGACGAGCGGCAGCTCGGCGCACGCGACTGCAAAGCGCTGCTGCGATGACGGCGTCATCTCGAGCCTCCTTGACGACCGCGACGCAGGCGATCGATCGTCCACAGCCCACGCCAGACCGCAGCCTCGTCGAAGACGTGCGCATCGACGCCGCGGACCGCGAGCGCACGCACGTAGCGGTCGGTGAGCGCCGGCGCGCCGACGAGCGCGACCGAACGGACGCCTGCGAGCGGTCGACAGCGCAGCTCCTCGCCGATGACGAGCCCCGACAGGTAGCTGGCGAGCGACTCTGCGCGCAGCTCGCCGAAGAGCGAGCGCGTGCGAACGCCGAACGCGCTCTGCAGGAGGCCGCAGCCCTGCAGCGCTCGGCGCACGCCGTCGTCGAACGCGGCGCCGTCGAGCGCGTCGTCGCCCTCGGGCGGCATGCCGCGGCCGAGGATCGAGTGCTGGCGCAGCAGCGCGTAGAACTCGCCGGTCATCGCGGTCGAGAAGCCGGCGAGGCGGCCGCGCTCGAGCGTCATCCACTTGCTGTGCGTTCCCGGCGAGACGACGTTCGCCGAATCCGTGCCGAGCAGCTCGAGGGCGCCGATCGCCTTGACCTCTTCGCCGCGCAGGACGTCTGGGATGCCGTCGACGACGCACGACGCACCGGGAACGATGGCGACGTCGCGTCGCTTCGTCGAGGCGTCGCCGATCGGCTTCAGCCGCGCGACGAGGTCGTCGCGGCTGCAGGGGCAGGGCACGTAGTCGGTCTCGACCCAGCCCTGCCGGCTGCCGACCATGCCGGCCATCAGGCAGCGCGTTCCGGCGACGTCCATCCAGTCGCCGAGCGCGGCCTCGAAGACGGCGTCGAACCCGGACGGCTCGAGCTTGAGCATGCCGTCGTCGCTGGCGCGGGTCTCGAGGACCGCGCCGACTTCGTCGAGCAAGGCGGCGCGCAGGCTCGAGCTGCCCCAGTCGACCGCTACCAGGCGGCTCATCGTTGCATCCTCATCGACACGCCGCGGTCATCGTAGCGCGCGCCGAATCGTGCACTCGCGTACCGGGGGTTCCCGAAGGCTCCTCGACCGCAACGCCGAGCGGGACCGGCGTGCCGAAGCTCGGCCTCCCGCCGCACCAGCCGAAGCGCTGCGCGCGCACCGAGCGCGCCGACCAGCCACCGCCGGCGCGGTCGATCGCGTGGTAGACGATCCAGTCCTCGCGGCCGTCGGGCGAGCGCACGAACGTCGGGTGGCCGACGCCGAAGACGCCGTGCGCGGCGTCCTTCGCGAACGCCGGCCGCGCGTCCTTGCGCCACGACGATGCGCTGAGCGGGTCGCCGCCGACGTACGTCAGCACGCCGAGCGCGTAGTCGTCGCTCCAGCTCGCTGCGGCCGAGTAGACGATGTAGGTCGAGCCGTCGTGGCGAAGCGGCTGCGGCGCCTCGACGATCGGCGCGACGGCGCGCTCCCAGTCGAATTCCGGCGCGGCGATCGCGTGGCGTGCGCCGACGATCGTCCACGGGTCGCGCATCGCCGCGATATAGAGCAGCTGCGGAAAGTCGCCCCGCGGGCCCGGCCACCCCGACCAGACGAAATAGAGCCGGCCGCCGAGCTCGAGCACCGCACCGTCGATCGCCCACGCATCGTCGCGGTCGGCGACGCGGCCCTTCAGCTCCCAGCGTCCCTGCGGGTCGTCGCCGAGCGCGACGAGCGCGTACATGCGGTGGTGCGCGTTGTCGCCGTCGCTCGCAGCGAAGTGGATGACCCAGCGGCCGCGGATGCGTTGCAGCTCGGGCGCCCACAGCTGCTTGCCGTACGGCGTCCCCGGAGGTGGGCGGAAGACGACCGCGAGCGGCGCCGCGCCGATGTCTTGCAAGCGGCGCGCGCGGGCGACGCCGATCGCCGTGTCGCCGACGACGCGGCAGTAGTAGTAGTAGCCTCGGTGGAAGACGACCGACGGGTCGGCCGAGCCGGTCCGACCTGCCGCGACGATCGGATTGACGAAGGTCGCCGCGACCGCGTCGGCGGCGGGGAGCGCGATCGCGAGGGCGCAAGCCAGCGCGACGCGGCGCAGCCAGACGGCGACCCCGCTGGCGACGCGGCGACCGTCGCCGCCGTCCGGGATCACTGTATATTTGTACAGATGTCGGCCGTTGCCCTCGCCCAGCCCCGCCCCGAAATTCTCGTCGGCGAGCACGACCGCGAGCAGCTGCCGCTCTCGCTCGCGGCCGAGGGCGTTGTCCGGTACGTGTGGCAGAGCGCGTTCGGGCCGATCCTGATCGAGGTGCGCGACGGCGTCGCGTTCGTCAACGGCAAGGCGGTGACGCCGATCGCCGAGACGGAAGGCAAGGCGCCGGAAGGCGAGGCGCCTTGAACGCGCGGGTCGATGCAGAACACGCACGCGCGTCCGGTCGACATCGCGCGCGAACATCGCTGCCTGCTCGAGGCAGCGAGCTGAAGCACAGACGCCGCTGCGGCTAAGACGTCGCTCGCCAGGGCTGGCGAACCGACCGCGAACGCATGATGTGGCTGTCGATCGAGCGCGCACGCTCGCGGCTCATGCGCAGACGCTCGGACCACGGCTGCGCTGCGCGCACGCGGCGGGTTGCTTCGGCGACTTCGGCCTGCCACGGCAGCTCATGGGTGATGTGGTTGAGCTGAACCGCGGCCATGAAGTCGGGCAGCGTCGCCCCACTGCTGTCCACGAAGCCGATATTGCTCACGACTCCCATCGGATCGGACATCGCGAACACGCCGTCCATCGCCTCGACCCAGTCCCACGCGATGCCGATTCCCGAGTCGGTTCCGCCCCAAATCGTGTGTCCGAGCAGGCGGCCGTAATCGTCGCAATCCGCCGACACCGTCGTGCCGAGATGGTGGAG
>DASSRF010000271.1:0-3536 GCA_035701945.1 Caldimonas sp.
GGTCTCGGCCTCGCGCTCGTCAAGCAGATCGCCGAGCGCCACGGCGGCAGCGTGCGCTGCGAGGCGCGCGAAGGCGGCGGCAGCCGTTTCGTGATGGTGCTTCCGGCGGCTTAGCGGCCAGGCGGCCCCAGCGGGGCCGACCCCTCCCTCTCGGAGGGAGGGGCTGGGGAGGGAGCGATCCTTTCAGCCGCCTTGCGAAGCAAGGCAGGGCTGGTGTCGCGGCGCATCCTGTCTGCCAGCAACGCACTCAGGCCCAACGCCGCGACAACCAGCCCGAGCGTGGCCGTCGCCCAGAAGCCGCGTGCGCCCTGCATCCACTGCGGGCTGACGTCGAGCAGGTCGAACGCCATCAGGTAGCCGCCGCCGAGCCCGATCCCCCACACCGCGAGCACGTAGACGACGAGCGGCATCGTCGCGATGCGGTATGCGCGCAGGACGAACGCCGCGACCGTCTGCGTCGCGTCGGCGACGTGAAAGAGCGCGACCCAGGCGAGCAGCGGCAGCGCCGCCGCGGCGATCACGGGGTTCGCCGTGTAGAGCGCGACGACGTGCTCGCGCAGCAGATAGACCACGCTGCCGACGACGGCGGCGATCGCGGCCGCGACCTCGAGCCCGGCCCAGCCGATGCGGCGTGCGTCGGCAGCGTCGCCGGCGCCGATCTGCTGCGCGACGAGCGTGCTCGCGGCGTTGGCGATCGCGAGCGGCATCATGAACATCATCGCGACGAGGTTGGCCGCGATCTGGTGGCCGGCGACCGCGGTCGCGCCGATCCGCGAGACGAAGAAGGCCATGAACGTGAAGCCGGTGACCTCGACGACGGTCGCGAGCCCGATCGGCACGCCGAGGCGAAGCAGCGCCGCGAGGCTCGCGCGCCGCGGCGGCGCGAGCGGCGTTCCGGTGCCGAGCCCGAAGCGACGGTAGAACGGGTCGACGCGAAGCAGCCAGAGCGCTCCGGCGAGCTGGCACCACATCACGATCGCGGTCGCGAGCGCGCAGCCGACGATGCCGAGCGCCGGAACGCGCAGCTCGCCGAACGGCGTCGGCAGCGCGACGCCGAAGACGAAGAGGGCGCTGAGCGGCACCTTGAGCGCGAGCCCGCCCATCTGCATCGCCATCACCGCCTTCGGCCGCGACACCGCGACGTTGAAGCCGCGAAACGCGGTGAAGACGAGCGCCGGAGGCAGCGCGAACACGAGCCCGCCGAGATAGCTGCGGACGCGCGCCGCGACCGCCGGCTCGGCGCGCGAGAGCGCGAGGAACGGCTCGGGAACGAGGAGGACGAGCGAGCCCGGGAGCGCGAGGAAGACCGCGAGCCAGACGGCCTGCTGCAGCTCGTGGCCGGCGCGCTCGGGCTTGCCGGCGCCGAACAGCTGGCCCGCGATCGGCCCGATCGCGAGGACGATTCCCATCAGGCCGATGAAGACCGAGATGTAGACCGCGGCGCCGACCGCGAGCGCAGCGAGCTCGATTGCCGTCGTTCGCGCGACGAGGACGGTGTCGACGGTGCTGAACGCGAGCACCGCGACCTGGCCGACGAACACCGGCCACGCCAGCGGCGCGATGCGGCGCATGCCGTGGCGCAGGCCGAGCCGCGTCATGCAGCCGCGGCGCGGTCAGCTTCGCTCGGAATGGCGGCGTTCTCGGTCGCGCGCTCGGCGTAGTGGTTGAAGCGCCAGGCAGTGCCTTCGCGGGTGATGCGGCGCCACGTCGCGCGCTTCTCGGCCGGCGTCATCTCGGTCCAGCGCTGCACTTCGAGGAAGGTGCGGCCGCAGCCCTTGCAGACCGCGTCGCCCTGGCTCGTCGAGCAGATCGCGATGCACGGCGCGTCCGGAGTCGTCGCGTACCACGCAAGCCAGGCGTCGCGGGCGGCCGCGGGCATGGTGTCCTCGTCGCACTCGACCTCGTGGTAGTAGACGAGCAGCGCGTAGACCTCGGCGAGCGCGCGCACCTCGGCGCACGCGGTGATGCCGTCCGGCGACGGTCGTCGCTCGCGCCACCAGTTGATGGCCGATTCGATGTCGGTGATGTGCAGCGCGGCCACTGGACCGGCGAGGATAGCGCGGCGGCGCACGCACGGTGCGCCGCGCGCCATCGCGGCGCGCACTGCGCCTCGCTTCAGCGCGACGGCGGCGCGGCCGGCGGCGGCGTCGTCGGCGGCGGGCCCGGGCTGTCGCCCGGAACGATGATGATCGTCGGCTTGCCCTTCGTGGTCGTCGTCGTCTCGCGCAGGATGCCGCCGCCGGCGACGCTGCCCGAGGTCGTCGTCTTCTGGTTCGGCGCGCTCGCGCCTTCGATGCGCGCCAGGCAGTCGGCCTTGTCCTTGGGCGGCAGCGGATTGCAGCGATCGATCGCGTTCTGGCGCGCCGAGCCGTAGTTGTCGAGGCGGTTGCGCTTGCGCTCGTCCTGCGCGGCACCGGCTTCCTTGAGGCAGGTCGCGCGGTCCTCGGCGGTGCGGCCGGCTTCGCAGTCGGCGCGGTCCTTGGCATACGTCGACTTCGCCGCGGTCTGCGCGGTCGCGTCGGCGGCGTGCGCGGGCGGAACGGCCAAGCCGGCGGCGCAGCCGACCACGATCAGTCCGGTGAGCGATGCGATGTTCTTCAGCATGTTCGTCTCCGATGCACGCAGCTGCTCGTCCAGCAGCGCGGCGTGGCAAGACCTTACGACCGGGCCGGGGGCACGGCGCGTAGGACGGCACCGCACCGGGGCGCCGCCGAACTGCGCGTTACAGCGTCGCGCCGGCGCCGGCGAGAATGCGGCGGATCGCTTGTTGCGCGCAGATGCCGACCCATCCGCCACCGTTGTCCTTCGTTCGCCCGGCGATTCGGCGTTGCGGCTTCTCGCTCCTCGAGCTGATGATCGTGATCGCGATCATCGTCATCCTCGCGCTGATCGCGCTGCCCGGAATTCCCGACAAGGTGATCCGCGACCGCATCAGCGAGGCGATCAAGCTCGCCGACATCGTCAAGCCGCCGATCGCGACGGCGTGGAGCACGACCGGGCAGCTGCCGGTCGACAACGCCGCCGCCGGGATGCCGGCCGCCGAGAAGATCGTCAACGACATGATCAGCTCGGTCGCGGTCGAGTCCGGTGCGATCCAGATCACGTTCGGCAACAAGGCCAACGTGGCGATCAACGGCAAGGTGCTGAGCCTGCGGCCCGGCGTCGTCGCCGACGCGAAGATCGTTCCGATCACGTGGGTCTGCGGCAACTCCGACCCGCCGGGAGGCATGACCGTGCGCGGTCTCAACAAGACGACCGTGGCCGAGCGCTACCTGCCGCTCGCGTGTCGCGCGCCGCACGCGTCGTGACTGCGTTCGACCCGCCCGGCAGCGACGGCACGGGATTGCGACGTGCCGGCAAGGAGCTGCTGTCGCTCGCCCTCATCGAAGCGCGCAACAACACGCTGCGCTGGGCGAGCGCGCTCGAGGCGAACGATGGCGGTCGGGCGCTCGTCCTCGACGGTGCGCCGGCCGACGTGCTCGCCGAGCTCGACCCGCCGCTCTGGACGCTCGGCCACATCGCCTGGTTCCAGGAGC
>DASSRF010000272.1:0-3128 GCA_035701945.1 Caldimonas sp.
AGATCGAGACCGACTGGTACAGCTTCACCGCGCTCAACAACCCCGAGAACCATCCTGCGCGTTCGATGCAGGACACGTTCTACGTCGACCTGAAGGACGACGAGGGCCGCTGGCTCAACCTCAGGCCGCACACGTCGCCGATGCAGATCCGCTACGCGCAGGCGCACGCCAAGAAGCACGCCGGTGCAGCGCGGATGCCCGACGTCCGCGTCATCGCTCCCGGCCGCACGTACCGCGTCGACAACGACGCGACGCACTCGCCGATGTTCCACCAGGTCGAGGGGCTCTGGCTCGGCGAGGACGTGAGCTTTCGCGACCTGAAGGCGGTCTACCTCGACTTCATGCAGGCGTTCTTCGAGACGAGCGCGCTGAAGATCCGCTTCCGTCCGAGCTACTTCCCGTTCACCGAGCCGAGCGCCGAGATCGACCTGATGTTCGACGAAGGTCCGCTCGCCGGCCGCTGGCTGGAGGTGTCGGGGTCGGGCCAGGTCCACCCGCAGGTCGTTCGCAACATGGGGTTCGATCCCGAGCGGGTGATCGGCTTCGCGTTCGGATCGGGGATCGACCGGCTCGCCATGCTGCGCTACGGCATCGACGACCTGCGCCTCTTCTTCGACGGCGACCTGCGGTTCCTTCGCCAATTCGCCTGACGCAGCGATGCAATTTCCCGAGTCCTGGCTGCGCGAATTCTGCGATCCGCCGATCGGCACCGCCGAGCTCGCCGAGCGGCTGACGATGGCCGGCCTCGAGGTCGAGGCGATGCAGCCGGTCGCGCCGCCGTTTCGCGGTGTCGTCGTCGCGAAGGTGCTCGCCGTCGAGCCGCACCCGAACGCCGATCGGCTGCGCGTCTGCGCGGTCGACGCCGGCACCGGCGAGACGCTCTCGATCGTCTGCGGCGCACCCAACGTGCGTGCCGGCATGAAGGCGCCGTGCGCGCTCGTCGGGGCCGAGCTGCCGGCGAAGGAGGAGGGCGCGAGCGGGCCGTTCCGCATCGAGGTCGGCAGGATCCGCGGCGTCGAGAGCCGCGGCATGCTCTGCTCGGCGCGCGAGCTGAAGCTCTCCGACGACCACGAGGGGCTGCTCGTCCTCGATGACGATGCAGAGGTCGGCGCCGACGTGCGCGATCAGCTGCGTCTCGACGACACGATCTTCACGCTGAAGCTGACGCCGAACCTCGGCCACGCGCTCAGCGTCTTCGGCGTCGCGCGCGAGGTCGCCGCGATCACCGGGGCGCCGCTGCGCGCGCCGACGTTCGCGAAGACGTCGCCGACGACCGACCGGGTGCTGCCGGTGCGCGTCGAGGCGGCCGACCTGTGCGGCCGCTTCTCGGGTCGCGTCGTCACCGGCGTCGACCCTGCCGCGAAGACGCCGCGCTGGATGGTCGACCGCCTCGCGCGCTGCGGGCAACGCAGCATCACGGCGCTGGTCGACATCTCGAACTACGTGATGTTCGAGCTCGGCCGGCCTTCGCACATCTTCGACCTCGACAGGATCGAGGGCGGCCTCCACGTCCGCTGGGGACGCACCGGCGAATCGCTCGAGCTGCTCAACGGCAGCACGGTCGATGTCGACGCGACGGTCGGCGTCATCGCCGACGACCTCCGCGTCGAGTCGCTCGCCGGCATCATGGGCGGCGCGGCGACCGCGGTCTCGGATGCGACGCGCAACGTCTACGTCGAAGCCGCGTTCTGGTGGCCCGAGGCGGTCGCCGGCCGCGCGCGCCGCTACCACTTCTCGACCGACGCAGCGCATCGCTTCGAGCGCGGCGTCGATCCGGCGACGACGGTCGAGCACATCGAGCGGCTGACGTCGCTGATCGTCTCGATCTGCGGCGGCACCGCGACGCGCTGCGGGCCGATCGACGACCACGTCGTCGCGCTGCCGCGGCCCGCGCCGGTGACGCTGCGCGTCGCGCGCGCCGCGAAGGTGATCGGCATGCCCGTCACGCAGGCGGACTGCGAGCGCGTGATGGCGCGCCTCGGCTTCGAGTTCACGAGCCGCCCCGGCGAGATCGAGGTGCGCCCGCCGAGCTGGCGCTTCGACCTGCGGCTCGAGGAAGACCTGATCGAGGAAGTGATCCGCCTCGTCGGCTACGACGCGCTGCCGGAGGGTCCGGCGCGCGGCAGCGTCCATCCGAACGTGCCGAGCGAGCGCCGGCGCACGCCGGCCGCGCTGCGCCATGCGATGGCGCGCCTCGGCTGGCAGGAGACGATCAACTTCAGCTTCGTCGACGAGCGCTGGGAGCGCGATTTCGCCGGCAACGACGCGCCGGTGCGCGTCCTCAACCCGATCGTCGCGACCCACGCGGTGATGCGCTCGACGCTGATCGGCAGCCTCGTCGAGGTGCTGCGCGTCAACCTCGCGCGCAAGGTGCCCCGCGTTCGCGTGTTCGAGCTCGGCAAGGTCTTCGTTCGCGACGCGGGCGCGGCGAGCGGCGCGCTCGGCGTCGCCGGCGTTCGCCAGCCGCTCACGCTCGGCGGGCTCGCGTGGGGTCCCGCGGCGCCGGCGCAATGGGGCGTCGCCGAGCGCGCGGTCGACTTCTTCGACGTCAAGGGCGACCTCGAAGCGCTCTTCGCACCCGCAGTCGCGCGCTTCGTCGCCGCGCCGCATCCGGCGCTCCATCCCGGCCGCAGCGCCGCGATCGAGCTCGACGGCGCGCGCGTCGGCGTCGTCGGCGAGCTCCATCCGCGCTGGCGCCAGGCGTACGAGCTCGCGGGCAGCGTCGTCGTCTTCGAGATCGACGCCGAAGCGCTGCTGCGCCGCGCGCTGCCGGTGTTCGAGCCGCTGCCCAAGCAGCAGTCGGCGTGGCGCGACATCGCGGTCGTCGTCGGCCGCGACGTCCGCCACGACGCCTTGATGGCGGCGATCGACGCTGCCGGCGAGCCCGCCGTGCGCGCCGCGACGCTGTTCGACGTCTTCGAGCCGAAGCCGGGCAGCGCGGGCTTCGCCGACGGCGAGCGCAGCCTCGCGGTGCGGCTCGAGCTCCGCGACGACGAGCGCACGCTGACCGACGAGCAGATCGACGCCGTCATCGACACTCATCTGAAAGCGCTCTTCTATGTCAGCCAGCCCGCCTATCGCATCATGTTGCAGCAGGGCTACGGGCGCTTCGTATTCACGTCTTCGGG
>DASSRF010000273.1:0-4419 GCA_035701945.1 Caldimonas sp.
GCCTCTATTGCGACGTTAAACTCCGAAGAATCAACGACTTGCGGCCAGCGAGAGGAGCACGGCATTATAGGGGGCAAGCGCCCGGCGGCCGCAGCCCCGCGGGCCAAGGCGACGCCGGCGCCGCGCGCAGCCGCGCCGCGCGTGCGAAACGTCCTCGTCGACGAGGCTTCCGCCGGACAGCGGCTCGACAACTTCCTCGCCAAGGTGCTGAAGGGCGTGCCGCGCGCGCACCTGCACCGGGTCATCCGCTCGGGCGAGGTGCGCGTCAACAGCGCCCGCGCCGGCGCCGACACCCGCGTGGGGCTCGGCGACCGGGTCCGCGTGCCTCCGGTGCGCGTCGCCGATCGTTCGGACCGGCCCGACGCGCCGGCGCGCGAATACCGCGTCGTCCACGAGGACGACGCGATCGTCTGCATCGACAAGCCCGCGGGGGTCGCCGTCCACGGCGGCAGCGGCGAGAGCCACGGCGTCATCGAGCAGATGCGCAAGGCGCGCCCGGGAGCGTTCCTCGAGCTCGTCCACCGGCTCGACAAGGAGACCTCTGGCCTGCTCCTCGTCGCGAAGACGCGTCCGGCGCTCGTCGCGCTGCAAAGCGACCTGCGGACGCGGCAACCCGGCCGCGAGTTCGCCAAGGGCTATGCGGCGCTCGTCGTCGGCGACTGGCCGGCGTCGCTGAAGGTGATCGACGTCGCCCTGCGCAAGGACCTCGCCGCCGACGGCAGCCGCCACGTTCGCGTCGTCGATCGCGACGACGCGCGCGCGCGCCGCTCGATCAGCCTCGTCCGCGTCGGGCGCCGCTTCGGCGACTTCAGCCTGGTCGAGGTGGCGCTGAAGACCGGTCGCACCCACCAGATCCGCGTCCACCTCGCCGACGCCGGCCATCCGATCGTCGGCGACGCGAAGTACGGCGACTTCGCGCTCAACCACGCGCTCGCCCGCGGCGCGCTCGTCGCGCCGCTGCGCTTCGAGCGGATGTTCCTGCACGCCTCGCGCCTGCGCTTCGTCCACCCGACGACGGGGACGCCGCTCGAGCTCGCATCGCCGCTGCCGCCGGCGTGCACCGCGCTGCTCGAGGCGCTGGCGGCGCGTGCCGACTGAGTCGCGGCGCTCTCCTACGACGCGCCCCGGCGTCGTCCGCTCGGCATCGCCGGGCGTGACGAGCCCAATGACGACGCAGTCGCGTGCGCCTCGCGCGGGCGCGTCGCACCCCTAAAACTCAGAGGAACCCCGCCATGAAGAACAAGCTGCTCACCATCGCCGCCGCCGCTGCGCTCGCGGTCGGCTCGATCACCGGCTGCTCGACGACGACGACCAAGGACGCGGGCGCCACCGACAGTCCGGCCGCCAAGCGGCACGCCATCGACGCCGACGTCGACGCCGCGCTCGCTCGCCTGTACACGCAGAACCCGCAGGCGCGCGAGCTGGTCGCGAAGGCGCGCGGCACGCTCGTCTTCCCGTCGGTCGTCAGCGCCGGCTTCGTCGTCGGCGGGTCGTACGGCCAGGGCGCGCTTCGCGTCGGCGGCCACAGCGTGCGCTACTACAGCACCGCCGCCGGCTCCGTCGGCCTGCTCGCCGGCGCCGAGGCCAAGTCGGTCTTCCTGCTCTTCATGACCGACGACGCGCTCGCCAAGTTCCGCGCCAGCGAGGGCTGGACGGTCGGCGCCGACGCGTCGGTCACGCTCGTCAACGTCGGCGCCAACGCGTCGGTCGACAGCAAGACGGCGCAGCAGGCGATCATCGGCTACGTGCTGACCAAGGGCGGCCTGATGGCCAACCTGAGCCTCGACGGCACGAAGATCACGCCGCTCGCGATCTGAGTCACGCGACGCGCCGGCGGCGCGGACGGCATGGCGCAAGAATGGCGCCATGCCGACGCGCCGCTTCGACCTGATCGTCTTCGACTGGGACGGAACGCTGTTCGACTCGACGCGCCTGATCGCGCGTTGCATCCAGGCGGCGTGCGCCGATCTCGGCGCCGCGGTCCCGAGCGACCGCGACGCGAGCTACGTCATCGGCCTCGGCCTCGCCGACGCGCTGCGCCACGCCGCGCCCGACGTCCCGAGCGAGCGCTACCGCGAGCTCGCCGAGCGCTACCGCCACCACTATCTCGCGCGTCAGGACGAGATCGTCCTCTTCGACGGCACCCTCGAGATGCTGCTGGCGCTGAAGGCGCGCAACCACTGGCTCGCCGTCGCCACCGGCAAGACGCGGCGCGGCCTCGAGGCGGCGCTCGACACGTCGCCGCTGCGCGGACTCTTCGACGCGACGCGGACCGCCGACGAGACGCGCGGCAAGCCCGATCCGATGATGCTGCACGAGCTGATGCACGAGCTCGGCGCGGCACCCTCGCGCACGCTCATGGTCGGCGACACGACGCACGACCTGCAGCTCGCCGCCAACGCCGGCTGCGCGAGCGTCGCCGTGAGCTTCGGCGCGCACGGCCACGACGAGTTCGCCGCGCACGCGCCGCTGCACGTCGCGCAGTCGACCGCCGAGCTCGCCGCGTGGCTCGCCGAGCATGGCTGACGAGCGCGCGCCGGCCGCGGCGTTGCCGGTCCCGCCTGCGCTGCCGCCGCAGCGCCTGTGCGGCAGCGAAGAGCTCGTCGAGCGCGGCCGCGCGATCGTCTTCGACGTCGTCCGCTTCCACGAGCCCGCCCGCGCGTTCGCGCTGCGCTTCGACGGCCGCGTCGTCTGCTACCTGAACCGCTGCGTGCACGTGCCGACCGAGCTCGACTGGCAGCCGGGCGAGTTCCTCGACGCCGGGCGCGAGTTCATCATCTGCTCGATCCACGGCGCCGCCTACGCGGCGGCGAGCGGCCGCTGCATCGGCGGGCCGTGCGGCCGCGGCGGCCTCGTCACGATCGACGTCGTCGAGCGCGACGGCGCCGTCTGGTGGCTGCCGACGCGCGACACACGGCCGCCCTTCGAGGACTGACGCGCGCGACGCGGCGCGGCGCATCGGCGGCGCGCGTCGACGCTAGCCTGGTGCACCCGCCGCATTGGCGTGGTGCGTGCGTCGACTCGCGCGCGGCGATCGACATGGCACAGGCCTTGCGAACGACGCTGCCGACGAACGCTGTTCGCCGCGCCATCACCCATCCACGCCATCGGGAGGTTCCTCATGCAACGTCGCTTCGCGCTCAAGGCGATCTCCGCCGCGATCGCCGCTTCCGGCCTCGTCTCGCTGCCCGCGCACGCCGCGGACACGATCAAGGTCGGCATCCTGCATTCGCTGTCGGGAACGATGGCGATCTCGGAGACGGTCCTCAAGGACGTCGCGCTGATGACGATCGACGAGATCAACGCCAAGGGCGGCGTCCTCGGCAAGAAGCTCGAGCCGGTCGTCGTCGATCCGGCGTCGAACTGGCCGCTCTTCGCCGAGAAGGCCAGGCAGCTGATCGCGCAGGACAAGGTCGCGGCGGTGTTCGGCTGCTGGACGAGCGTGTCGCGCAAGTCCGTGCTGCCGGTCTTCGAGGAGAACAACGCGCTCCTCTTCTACCCCGTGCAGTACGAGGGCGAGGAGCTCTCGAAGAACGTCTTCTACACGGGGGCGGCGCCGAACCAGCAGGCGATCCCGGCGGTCGAGTACCTGATGAGCAAGGACGGCGGCGCGGCCAGGCGCTTCGTCCTCCTCGGCACCGACTACGTCTATCCGCGGACGACCAACAAGATCCTGCGCGCGTTCCTGCACAGCAAGGGCATCAAGGACGACGACATCATGGAGGAGTACACGCCGTTCGGCCACTCCGACTACCAGACGATCATCGGCAAGATCAAGAAGTTCGCCGCCGACGGCAAGAAGACGGCGGTCGTCTCGACGATCAACGGCGACTCCAACGTGCCGTTCTACAAGGAGCTCGGCAACCAGGGCCTGAAGGCGACCGACGTTCCCGTCGTCGCGTTCTCGGTCGGCGAGGAGGAGCTGCGCGGCGTCGACACCAAGCCGCTCGTCGGCCACCTCGCGGCATGGAACTACTTCATGTCGATCAAGAACCCGACCAACGCCGAGTTCATCAAGAGCTGGTCCGAGTACGCGAAGGCCAAGAACATCGCCGGCCACAAGGACAAGCCGCTCACCAACGACCCGATGGAGGCGACCTACATCGGCATGCACATGTGGGCGCAGGCGGTCGAGAAGGCGAAGTCGACCGACCCCGACAAGGTGATCGCGGCGATGGCCGGGCAGACCTTCCAGGCCCCGGGCGGGTTCACTTCCACGATGGACCCCAAGAACCACCACCTGCACAAGCCGGTGTTCATCGGCGAGATCAAGTCCGACGGGCAGTTCAACGTGGTGTGGAAGACCAAGGGGCCGGTGCGCGCGCAACCGTGGAGCCAGTTCATCGCCGGCAACGAGACGAAGAAGGACGAGCCGGAGAAGAAGTAACGCAACGGGTGGGCAGCCCGCCGGCGCTTCCC
>DASSRF010000274.1:0-5011 GCA_035701945.1 Caldimonas sp.
GACCGCATCGGCGACCTCGTCGTCGTTTCCGAACGCTCGACCGTGATCGGCACCGGCGTCGCGCGCCACGACCTCTCGGCCCTCGACGCGCCGCTGCGCTCGCACGGCGGCGTCTCCGAGCAGCGCGTGCCGCTGATCATCAACCGCAAGCTCAAGGACATCGACACGGCGCGTCGCTGGCGCAACTTCGACGCGTTCGATCTCGTCCTCAACCATGTCGCCTGAGCTGCCCCGTCGCGAAGAGGCGATGCGGATCGCCGGCGAGAAGGTCGGCGCCGGACGCGGCGGCGACCGTGCCATCGCGGTCTTGGATCCATACGGAGGCAAGCGCGTCGGCAGCGTGCCGAAGGCGACCGTCGACGAGGTGCGCCGCGCGATCGCGATCGCGCGCGGCTACAAGGCGACGCTGTCGCGCTTCGAGCGCGCGCAGATCCTGGAGCGCACCGCTGCCGCGGTGCGCGCGCGCACGGCCGAGATCGCGCTCCTGATCAGCGCCGAGTCGGGGCTCAGCCTCCAGGACGCGACCTACGAGGCCGGCCGTGTCGCCGACGTCCTCGCCTTCGGCGCCACCGAATGCCTGAAGGACGACGGCCAGATCTTCAGCTGCGACCTGACGCCGCACGGCAAGCGCCGCCGCGTCTACACGCAGCGCTCGCCGCTGCTCGGGGTGATCGCCGCGATCACGCCGTTCAACCATCCGATGAACCAGGTCGCGCACAAGGTGGTGCCGGCGATCGCGACCAACAACCGGATGGTGCTGAAGCCCTCGGAGAAGGTGCCGCTCTCGGCGCTCTTCTTCGCCGACATGCTCTACGAAGCCGGGCTTCCTCCCGAGATGCTCGCGATCGTCACCGGCGATCCGCGCGAGATCGCCGACGAGCTGATCACGAATCCGGCGGTCGACCTGGTGACCTTCACCGGCGGGGTCGCGATCGGCAAGGCGATCGCGGCGAAGGCCGGCTACCGTCGGATCGTGCTCGAGCTCGGCGGCAACGATCCGATCATCGTCATGGACGACGCCGACCTCGACGAAGCGTCGAGCCTCGCCGTCCAGGGCTCGTACAAGAATTCCGGCCAGCGCTGCACCGCGGTCAAGCGGATGCTCGTCCACGAGAAGGTCGCCGCCGACTTCACCGAGCGCGTCGTCGAGAAGACGAAGCGCTGGCGCCACGGCGACCCGCGCGACCGCGACGTCGCGATGGGCACGGTGATCGACGAAGCCGCGGCGCGGCTGTTCGAGGCGCGCGTCGACGAGGCGGTCGCGCAGGGCGCGCGCCTCCTGGTCGGCAACCGGCGCGAAGGCGCGCTCTATTCGCCGACGGTGCTCGACCGCGTCCGCCCCGAGATGACCGTCGTCCGCGAGGAGACGTTCGGCCCGGTGTCGCCGATCCTCGCCTTCCGCGACATCGACGACGCGATCCGGATCGCCAACGGCACCGCGTACGGGCTGTCGTCGTCGGTCTGCACCAACCGGCTCGACGCGATCGCGCGCTTCGTCGCCGAGCTCGAGGTCGGCACCGTCAACGTCCGCGAGGTGCCCGGCTACCGGCTCGAGCTGACGCCGTTCGGCGGCATCAAGGACTCGGGGCTCGGCTACAAGGAAGGCGTCCAGGAAGCGATGAAGAGCTTCACCAACCTGAAGACGTACTCGCTGCCCTGGAACTGACCCGCCGCACCGGCAGATGCTCCACCTCCTCAACCTCCTCGCCGCGATCGCGCTGCTCGTGTTCGGCACGCACATCGTGCGCACCGGGATGCTGCGCGTGTTCGGCGAGAACCTGCGGCACATCCTCGCGGCGAGCTTCTCGAACCGCTTCCGCGCGCTCGTCGCCGGGCTCGGCGTGACGACGATCGTCCAGTCGAGCACCGCGACCTGCCTGATCGTGTCGTCGTTCGTCGGCAAGAACCTGGTGCCGACGAGCGCTGCGCTCGCGGTGATGCTCGGCGCCGACGTCGGCACCAGCGTGATGGCGGTCGTCTTCTCGTTCGACCTCTCGTGGGTCTCGCCGCTGCTCATCTTCGTCGGCGTCGTCGTCTTCATCTCGCGCCAGAACAGCGGCTTCGGCGCGGTCGGCCGCGTCCTCATCGGCCTCGGCCTGATCACGCTCGCGCTGCAGCTGATCGTCGCGGCGACGCGGCCGCTGACCGAGTCGCCGGCGGTGCGCGCGCTGCTCCTCGCGCTGCCGAGCGACGTCATGATCGACATCCTCGTCGGCGCGCTGCTCACCGTGCTCTCGTATTCGAGCCTGGCGATCGTGCTCCTGCTCGCGACGCTCGCGTCGCAGGCGATGCTGCCGGCGACGGTCGCGCTCGGGCTCGTCCTCGGCGCCAACATCGGCAGCGGCCTGCTCGCGATCATCGCGACCGCGAACGCGAGCCCGCAGGTCCGACGGCTGCCGGTCGGCAACCTCGTCTTCAAGGCGATCGGCGCGCTGCTGTTCGTCGCCATCCTGCCGCAGGTCCACGTGCTGCTGCAGCAGCTGGTGCCGAACCTGCACCAGCAGGTCGTCGCGTTCCACCTCGTCTTCAACGTCGTCCTGGCGGCGCTCTTCATCGGCTTCACGGGGCTCGTCGGCCGCACCGTCGACCGCTGGCTGCGCGAGCCGCCGCCGAGCGCGACCGAGCGGCCGCGCCACCTCGACCCGCTCGCCCTCTCGATGCCGTCGCTCGCGATCTCGTGCGCGGCGCGCGAGGCGCTGCACCAGGCCGACGTCGTCGAGACGATGCTGCGCGGCATCGTCCCGGTGATCCGCAACAACGACCTGCGCCTGTCGGAGGAGCTGCGCCGGCTCGACGACACCGTCGACGAGCTCTACACGGCGATCAAGTTCTACCTGACGCAGATCTCGGGCGAGGCGCTGTCGAAGGAGGAGAGCCGGCGCTGGACCGACATCGTCTCGTTCACGATCAACATGGAGCAGATCGGCGACATCATCGAGCGCGTGCTGCAGGACGTCGAGGACAAGAAGGTCAAGAAGAACCGGAGCTTCTCCGAGGCCGGCATGGCCGAGATCGTCCATCTGCACGAGCGGCTGCTCGCCAACCTGCGCCTCGCGATGAGCGTCTTCCTCGACGGCCACGTCCGCGACGCGAAGCGGCTGCTCGAGGAGAAGGCGCACTTCCGCGACCTCGAGCACGAGTACGCCGCCAACCACATCGCGCGGCTGCGCGAGAACACGGCGCAGTCGATCGAGACGAGCTCGCTCCACCTCGACCTGATCAGCGACCTGAAGCGGATCAACTCGCACATCTGCGGCGTCGCCTACCCGATCCTCGAGCAGGCCGGGGCGCTGACGGCGACGCGGATCCGGCAGTCGCAGTTCGCGACCCTGACTCCGGTCGACGACGGCGCGCACTCGCCGGCGGCGCGCTGATGCTGACGATCGGCGAGATCGAGCAGCTGTTCGCTCGCCACGGCGGCGAGCAGTACAGCGGCGAGCCGGTGACGCAGCTCGAGCACGCGCTGCAGACCGCGCACCTCGCCGAGCAGAGCGACGCCGGCGACGCGCTGGTGACCGCTTCCCTGCTGCACGACCTCGGGCATCTGCTGAATCACCAGGGCGAGACGCCGACCCTGCGCGGCATCGACGACACCCACCAGTATTTCGCGCTGCCGTTCCTGCGCGGGCTCTTTCCGTCGGCGGTGCTCGACGCGATCAAGCTGCACGTCGACGCCAAGCGCTACCTCTGCCATGTCGACGCGGGGTACCGCGAGAGGCTGTCGGCGGACTCGAAGCGCAGCCTCGCGCTGCAGGGCGGCGTCTTCGACGACGAAGGCGCGGCGGCGTTTCTCGCGCAGCCGGGGGCACGCGACGCGGTGCTGCTGCGCCAGTGGGACGATCTCGCCAAGCAGGCGGGCCTCGCGACGCCGTCGCTCGCGCATTTCCTCGACCGCGCCGCCGCCTGCGCGCTCGTCCGCTGACCGCGCGCCTTGCACGCGATGGCGCCCGCGCTCAGCTGGTCGATCGTCGCCGCGGTCCTCTTCGCCGCCCTCCTCCACGCGTCGTGGAACGCGCTCATCAAGTCGGGCGACGACCAGGCGCTCGACACCGCGCTGATCCACGTCCTCGGCTGCGGCGTCGGCGCCGCGCTCGTGCTGTGGGTCGGGCTGCCGCGGCGCGAGGCGCTGCCGTGGATCGCGGCGTCGCTCGTCATCCACGTCGGCTACTACATCACGCTCGTCGGCGCGTACCGGCACGGCGACCTCGGCTTCGCGTATCCGCTGATGCGCGGCACCGCGCCGCTGATCGTCGCGCTCGGCAGCGGCCAGCTGATCGGGGAGCACGTGCCGCTCGCGGTCTGGCTCGGCGTCGCCGCGATCAGCAGCGGCGTCGTCGCGATCGGCCTGACGCGCTCGGCGCGCGACGCGGGCTCGCGCCGTCACGCGCTCGGCTACGCGCTCGGCAACGCCGCGATCATCGCCGCCTACACGACGGTCGACGGCATCGGCGTGCGTGCGTCGGGCAATGCCGCGCAGTACGTCGCCCTGCTCTTCCTCGTCGACGGCCTGCCGTACTTCGCGATCGTCCTCTGGCAGCGCCGCAACGCGCTCGCTCCCGCGTTCTCGTACATGCGCCGGCGCTGGCCGGCGGCGCTGCTCGGCTCGTGCGCTTCGCTCGGCGCCTACGGCATCGCGCTGTGGGCGATGACGAAAGCGCCGATCGCGTCGGTGGCAGCATTGCGCGAGACCTCGGTGCTGTTCGCCGCGCTGATCGGCGTCGTCATGCTCAAGGAGCGCTTCCGCCTGCAGCGCGCGGTCGGCACCGGCGCGATCATTGCCGGCGTGATGGCGCTTCGCCTCGCGTAACGTACGGTCACGTCGTCGAACTCGGCGGACCGAGCGCGATGGCGCGGACGCCGCGATGCCGCGCTCGGTGCTGCGCCCTCGTCCGTCGCACACAATGAAGACCATGTCGCTGCCAACAACTGCCCGCATCGTGATCGTCGGCGGCGGCATCGCCGGCTGCTCGACCGCGTACCACCTCGCCCTCCTCGGCGAGAAAGACGTGCT
>DASSRF010000275.1:0-2850 GCA_035701945.1 Caldimonas sp.
GCGCGCTCCTGCTTGCGCGCTTCCGCGCCCATGCCGGCAGCCTGTCGCGCGCGGCGTTCCTGTCGGCGCGCAACGACGCCTTTGCCAACGTCGCGATCGTCGTCGCCGGCGCGCTGACGGCGTTCGTCGGCAACGCCTGGCCGGATCTCGTCGTCGGCATCGGCATCGCGATCCTCAACGCCGATTCGGCGCGCGACGTCTGGCGCGCCGCCCGCGACGAGCGCCGCAGCGCCGAGCCATGACGCCGCCGGCGCGTCAACCCGCCGCGCGCCGGCGCACGCACTCGACGTAGGCGTCGCCGTCGGGCGGGCTGGCGCCGCGCTGCGCCTCCCAGAGCATGCGGCCGAGGCATTCCATCGCCTCGTGCTGCGCCTCGTGCAGCGAGCCGCGCCGCGCCGCGAGCGCCTCGACCGCGGCGCGGATGCCGCGCGGCTGGTCGATCGAGACCTGCTCGCTGATCGACAGGTGCATCGACAGGTGCAGGAACGGGTTCTCGCGGCCGCCCTCGGCCGGATACGTCGCGGCGACCGCCGCGTCGGCGTCGGCGAGGTCGGCGCGGTATTCGGGATGCGCGTCGATCCAGTCCGCGGCGATCGTCTCGAGCGGCGTCAGCGGCAGCCGTTCGTCGCGCTTGCGGCGCGCGTCGACGAAGAAGCGGCGAACGTCGGCAGGGCTCGGTTCGAACACGCCGCGATTGTCGCAACGCCGTCGGCCCGGCGCCGCGCTCGCGAGCGAAGACCGCGCCGGCTCGCGACAATCGGGCGATCCGCTTGCCAGGCCTCGCCATGGACATCACGACCGAGCAGCTCTTCGACGATGCCCGCAGCCACAACGGCTTCACCGCCGCGCCAGTCTCCGACGACGAGCTGCGCCGCATCTACGAGCTGATGAAGTGGGGCCCGACGTCGGCGAACTCGTCGCCGGCGCGGATCGTCTTCGTCCGCTCGCCCGAAGCAAAGGCCAAGCTGCTCGCGTGCGTGTCGCCGGGCAACGTCGCCAAGACGACGTCGGCGCCGGTGACCGCGGTGCTCGGCATCGACTACGCGTTCCACGAGAAGCTGCCGTTCCTCTTCCCGCACGCCGACGCGAAGTCGTGGTTCGTCGGCAAGCCGGCGCACATCGAGGCGACCGCGTTTCGCAACGCGAGCCTGCAGGGCGGCTACTTCATCCTCGCGGCGCGCGCGATCGGACTCGACTGCGGGCCGATGAGCGGCTTCGACCACGCCAGGATCGACGCCGCGTTCTGGGCCGGCACGACGGTGCGGACGAACTTCATCTGCAACCTCGGCCACGGCGACCGCTCGAAGCTGTTCGCGCGCAGCCCGCGGCTGCCGTTCGCCGAGGCGTGCCGGATCGAGTGACGGCGGCGCGCCGTCGCCGGCGCGCCGCCGCCCTCGCGGCTCAGCGCCAGGTGCGCTTGCGGTTGTCGAAGCGGTCGCGGGCGTTCGGGATGCCGTCGCCGTCGACGTCCCAGCGCGGGTTGTAGACGCGGTCGACGCGGTTCGGGATGCCGTCGCCGTCGACGTCCCAGCGCGTCGGCGCGCGGTACCCGTTGCGAGCGTCGTGGTAGCGATGGTCGTAGCGGTGGTCGACCCGGTTCTCGTAGCGGACGACCGGAGCCGGGAAGACGACGGGGGCGGGCGCGAAGACGGGCCGCACCGGGGCGACGAACGGCGCACCGATCGTGAGCGAGAACTGGACGTCGTCGCGGCCGTGTGCCTGCGCCGCTGCCGCGGCGAGCGTGCCGGCGAAGGCGACGGCGACGATGGCGAGCTTGTTGGCATTCATGCGAGTTCTCCTGGTTCGGCGGCTGCGCGGATCGCACAGCGCTGCACGTGCTCATTCAACGCGCGGGGGCGCCGCGGAACGACCGCCGGAGGTCAACGCGACGTAAAGAAGCGTTGCCTGGCAGCTGTCGAACAACGGGAACAGGTCGCAAAGACATCGCCGCGACCCCTTCCTGTCTTTCAACAGTCTGCTAGGGCGGATCGGCGGTGCTCCAGCCGGCGCGCGACTGGCGCTCCTCGGCCTGCTTGCGCTCGAGCGCGAACAGCTCCTCGAGCTGCTGCCGGCCCTGCCGCGCGGCGGCGATCAGGCGCGCCTCGTCCCTGCGGTGCGGCGCGGTCGCGGCGAGCTGGGCGACGTTGTGGCGGCGGAAGCGCAGCGCCAGCTTCCTCGCGTGGTGCGGCTGCCAGCCGAGCTGCTCGAGCGCGCTGCGCGCGCTCATCAGCGCCGAGTCGAGCGTCTCGCGCTCGATCATCCGCACGCCGAGCTCGTAGAGCTCGTAGTAGTGCTGGACGTTGCGCGCGCGCGCGACGATCGCGGCGCGCGGGAAGTTGGCGCGGATCATCTTGACGCAGTCGACGCTCTGCTCGATGTCGTCGATCGCGACGACGATGACGCGCGCCTGGTCGGCGCCCGCCGTGCGCATCAGGTCGAGCCGGGTCGCGTCGCCGTAGTAGACGCGCCAGCCGAAGCGCCGCATCGCCTCGATCTGCTCGGCGTCGTGATCGAGCACGGTCGGCCGGATGCCGTTGGCGAACAACATCCGGCTGACGATCTGGCCGTAGCGTCCGAAGCCGGCGACGATCACCGACTCGCGTTGCGGTTCCTTCAGCTCCTCGACGTCGGCGCGCGCGCCGCCGAGCAACGGCGTCCACCAGCGGTCGGCGACGACGAGGACGAGCGGCGTCAGCAGCATCGAGATCGCGATCGACGCGATCAGGAACGACGACGTCGGCGCGGTGATCGCGCCGGTGCTCGCCGCGCCCTGGAAGACGACGAAGCCGAACTCGCCGCCCTGGGCGAGCAGCACGATGAAGACGGGGCGCTCGAGCGCCGGGATCGGCA
>DASSRF010000276.1:0-4537 GCA_035701945.1 Caldimonas sp.
CCGCGCGCAGCTTGTCGGCGGCGCTGCCGCCGCGGTCGGCGTCGCGCGCCTGCCAGCGCCTGAGCGCATCGGTGCGCGGATCCATGAGGACGCTCGCGCGCGCCTGCGCGACCGTGTGCTCGAGGACGCTCGGCAGCGCCGGGACACCACTGCCGACGATCTTCTGCCCGGCCGAGCCATCGCCGGCGATGGTCGATCCCGGCATCCTGCAAACGCCGTCCGAGCCGACCGTGCACGCCGTGGTCTGCGGCTCGCGCGCGCTCGCGCGTGCGCGCGCCTCCCCGATCCGCTCGACCGTGAGCGGGTGCGAGCGCAGGTACGGATAGCCGCCGTAGTCGTTGAGGCGCGTCGCGCGGTCCATCCGCTCGAACATCGCCGCCATGCCCCCCGGTGCGTAGCCCGCGGCGGTCATGACCTGGTAGCCGACGCGGTCGGCCTCGCGCTCGACGTCGCGCGAGAAGTTGAGCTGGCCCTGCGCGGTCGCCGCCTGCGTGCCGGCGATCACCGCGTTGGCAGCGTCGGGGCTGTGGCTGCGCGACGCGGCGAGCATGCCGAGCAGGAGCGCGGCAAGTCCGACCAGCGAGCGCTTCGAGTCGCCGGTGATCGAGCGCGCGATGTGGCGCTGCGAAACGTGCGACATCTCGTGCGCGAGCACCGACGCGAGCTCGTCGCTCGTCGTCGTGATCGCGATCAGACCGAGGTGGACGCCGACGTAGCCGCCGGGCCACGCGAACGCGTTGACGCTCGCGTCGCGGACGAGGAACGGCTCCCAGGCGAAGCGCTGGTCGAGGTCGGGGGTGATGTTGCCGAGCGATCGGCTCGCCTTCAAGAGCGGCTGCCAGACCGATTGCAGGTATTCGAGCAGGAGCGGGTCGTCGACGTAGTCGGGGTCGGTGCGGACCTGGCGCATGATGTCGTCGCCGAGCTTGCGCTCGTTGCCGACCGTGAAGTCGGCCGAGTCGGTGTCGCCGAGCGCGGGCAGCGCGTTCTGCGCCGCGACCGGCACCCAGCCGGCCGGCAGCGCGAGCGCGAGCGCGCACGCCGAGGCGACGGCACGCCGTCGCCAGCGCCTGGCGGCGGCGGGAGTCTTGCGCGCGGGGAGCTGGGACGACATCGGTCGAGGCGCGGCCGTGGCGGCGGCCCTTCGCCTCGTATGATGCAACGGAAACATTTCTCCTTTGTATCGTCGATGGTTGACCCCGCCGAGCCGAGCCGACCGCTCACGCACTTCGATGCGGCGGGGCAGGCGCACATGGTCGACGTCGCCGCCAAGGGCGAGACGCACCGCGTCGCGCGCGCGACCGGAACGATCCGCATGCTGCCGGCGACGCTCGCGCTCATCGCCGCCGGCAGCGCCGCCAAGGGCGACGTCCTCGGCGTCGCCCGCATCGCCGCGATCCAGGGCGCGAAGAAGACGTCGGAGCTCGTCCCGCTCTGCCATCCGATCGCGCTGACGCGCGTCGGCGTCGACTTCGAGCTCGTCGACGCCGAGAGCGCGGTGCGCTGCACCGCCGAGGTCGAGACCGTCGGCCGCACCGGCGTCGAGATGGAAGCGCTCGCCGCGGTCCAGGTCGCGCTCTTGACGATCTACGACATGTGCAAGGCGGCCGACCGCGGCATGGTGATCGACGGCGTTCGCCTGCTCGAGAAGCGCGGCGGCAAGTCGGGCGACTGGGTCGCGGCGACGGCGCCGCCGCAGCGCTAGCGGAAGTCCTCGAAGCGATACGTCCGCCTCGCGTGCCGGCACTGGAACGGTTGCGGCGACGATGCCGCCGCCGCCGGCGCGCTCGCGGCCTCGGGCCTGCGGCACGCGGCGAAGAACTCGTCGGCGTCTTCGTTGCGGAACTCGCGCAGTCGATCGCTGATCCAGCGCGCCTTGTCGACCTCGCCGCGCTCGGCGAACGCGCGCGCCCATGCCGCCATCAGTCGCGTGTCGAGCAGGTAGTGCGGCGCGCGTTCGAAGACGATCATCACCTTGCTCGGATGCTCGGCGATCGTCGCCGCGGCGTAGTCGGCGTGGTGGCCGAAGAGGACGCTGTGCCTGCCTTCGGCGATCCTGCGCTCGAGCGGCTCGGTTTCGGCCGACCTGAAGATGACGACGACGCGCATGTAGTCGTAGACCGCGAGCGTGCCGGCAAGCATCAGCACCATCGCGGCGAGCACGTACGGCCGCGTGACGTCGGCCTCGGCAGCGTCGGCGCGAGCGACGTCGGCGGCGACCGGCTGCTCGAGGCAGAGGCCGAACGCGAACGCGGTCGGCAGCAGGAAGTACGAGTACCACAGCGGGTACTCGAGCATGCTGTGGACGGCGACGAGAAAGACGATGACGAACGCGGCGCGCTGGATCGGGAACGGCGCGTCGGCCTCGGCCCCGCCGCCGCTGCGGCCGTCGGCGGTCGCGTTGCGAAGCGCGCGCCAGAGCGCGAAGACGAGCAGCGCGAGGACGACGACGGCGAGCGGGATTCCCATCTCGACGGCGAGGTTGAGGACGAGGTCGTGGGTGTGGTCGAAGAACTCGGTCGGCCGGCCCGGGAACGCGGTCAGCGTCCAGGCGAAGTTGAAGTCGCCGAAGCCGACGCCGAGCCAGGGATGCGAAGCAATGAGCGCGAGGGCGTTCGACCAGATTGCAAGGCGGTTGCTCGAGAAGTCAACCCCGCTGCTGCCGCTCGTCAGTCGCGCCTGGCCGGCGAAGACGCGGTGGCTGTGCTCGAACCAGGCGCCCGTCGCCCACCACGTCGCGAGATAGAAGAGCGGCGTGACGACGAGGACGATGCGGGCGCGCCGCGACAACCGTTTGTCGAGCAGGCCCCAAGCCGCGAGCGTCAGCGTGCCGAGCGCGCCGGTGCGCGACGCGCTCAGCACGATGACGTAGACGAAGAGGAGCGCGAGCGCGGCGGCGACGCGGCCGTCGAGCGTCTTCGTCTCGCCGAGCCAGACGACCGCGACCGCCGACCAAAGCAAGAGGCTGCTCAGGTGATTCGGCTGGCGCAGGTTCCCGGTCGCGCGGCCGACGATCGCGGCGAGCGCGATCCAGTCGCCGTCGGGAAGCTTCGGCGCGAACACCTGGACGAGCCCGATCGCAGCGCTGGCGACGCCGGCGACGGCGAGCGCGATGGCGAAGGCGCGAAACGCGGGCCAGCCGCGACCGGCGCGCCGCGCCGACGCGGCGACCGCGGCGACGAGCATGGCCGGAACGATCGTCCCCGCGTTCGAAAGCGCGAGCGTCGACGGGACCGAGTACGCCATCGCGGCGAGCGCGTCGACGGCGCAGACCGCGAGCGCGGCGAGCAGAGCGAGCGTGCCGCGCGAGCGCGGCCAGACGCTGCGCGGCACGCCGGCCGCGAGGACGAGCAGGAACGCGCCCCAGCCGACGAACGCCGCCGCCTGGTTGAAGAAGGTCGCAGACGGCGGGACATTCCACGCGATCAGCGTCGGCACCGCGACCGCGGCGATCGCGCAAGCGACCATCGCCGAGCCCGCGGCGCGCTCGTCGTCGACGGCGCGCACGGCCGCCGCCGGTGCGAAGCGCGCCATCAGCGGACTCTCACCGTGACCGGTGACGCAGTCGGGCTCGGTTCGAAGACGGCCATCTCGGTCACGGTGCCAAAGCGCGGGATGATAAGAGCGCCGGACCGAGCCGAATGAGCGCGACCCCCTATCGCCCCGACATCGACGGCCTGCGCGCGGTCGCCGTGCTCGCGGTCGTCGCCTACCACGCGTGGCCGCACGCGCTTCCCGGCGGCTTCGTCGGCGTCGACGTCTTCTTCGTCATCAGCGGCTTTCTCATCACCCGCATCCTGCTCGCGCCCGGGTGCTCGTTCGCGAGCTTCTACGCGCGCCGGGTGCGGCGGATCTTCCCGGCGCTCCTGATCGTGCTCGCGGCGACCGCTGCGATCGGCGCGACGTTCCTGCCGCCCGACAACCTCGGGAACCTGCTCGTCCACACGATCGGCGGCGGCCTCTTCGTCGCCAACGTCGTCTCGTACCACGACGTCGGCTACTTCAACGGCGTCGCCGAGCTGAAGCCGCTCGTCCACCTCTGGTCGCTCGGCGTCGAGGAGCAGTTCTACCTGCTCTGGCCGGTGATGGTGTGGGTTGCGGCGCGCAAGAAGGTGCTGGCGCCGGCGATCGCGATCGTCGCCGTCGCATCGCTCGCGCTCTTTCTCTGGTGGAGCGAGCGCGACCCGCGCGCTGCGTTCTACCTGTCGCCGGCGCGCTTCTGGGAGCTGCTCGCCGGCGCGATGCTCGTGCGCATCGAGCTGCCGTCGCGCTGGCGCGGCGCCGCCGCGGCGAGCGGGCTCGCGCTGATCGCGGCGAGCGCCGCGCTGCTGTCGGCCGAGACCGAGTTTCCGGGTCTGCTCCTGCTCGTTCCGGTCGCAGGCGCGTGCCTCGTCGTCGCTGCGCCGGGAACGCATAGCGCAGGACGGCTGCTCGCCAGCCGCGCCGCGGTCGCGATCGGCCTCGTCAGCTACCCGCTCTATCTCTGGCACTGGCCGCTGCTCTCGTTGCTGCGCAATTTCGACCGTGCGCCGTCGAC
>DASSRF010000277.1:0-7088 GCA_035701945.1 Caldimonas sp.
GCGGTGTCGCGCATCTCCACGCCTGCGGCCTGCGCGCGCGCGAGTGCCTGCGCTGCATCGGCGGGCGGGTTCGCGCGCGCGCCGACGCGAAGCACGAGCGCGCGCTTGCCGAGTGCGGCGAGCCGCGTCGCCGCCTCGACGCCGTCGCCGCCGTTGTTGCCCGGGCCGGCGAAGACGACGATGCGTTCGGCGTGCGGAGCGACGGCGAGCGCGAGCCGGGCGACGGCGTCGCCCGCGCGCGCCATCAGCGTGAACGGCGCGACAGCCGCGAGCGCAGCGCTCTCGAGCCGACGGGTCGCCGCGCAGCCGAGGAGGGCGATCCTCGCGACTGCGGAGTCGAGCCGCTCGATCTCGCTCATCGCGCGCGCAGTCGTTCGATGCCGAGGCCGTCGATCTCGACGTCGGGATTGCGGCCGGCGATCGCGTCGGCGACGAGCCGCGCCGAGCCGGCGGCGAGCGCCCAGCCGCTGCCGCCGTGGCCGACGTTGAGCCAGATCCCTTCGGCGCCGCTCGCGCCGAGCACCGGCGGGCCGTCGGGAAGCATCGGTCGCGCGCCCTTCCAGCGCTGCGCTGCATCGCGCCGCGTCACGCCGGGGAACCAGTCGTCGAGCACCTTGTCGAGCGTCGCCTGCGCGCGCTCGCTCTGCCGCGCCGCTTCGCCGCCGATCTCGGCGCTGCCGGCGACGCGCACGCGCTGGCCGAGCCTGCTGATCGCGACCTTGTAGCGCTCGTCCATCAGCGCTGCGCGCGGCTCGAGATGGAGGTGCGCGTCGTCGTGGCGCAGCGGCGCGGTCACCGAGTAGCCGTGGATCGCGAGCAGCGGCAGCCGGATGCCGAGCGGGCGCAGCAGATGGCGCGACTCGACGGCGGCGCTGACGACGATCGCATCGAAGCTCGGCTCGGTCGTCTCGCCCGCTTCGGGTTGGGTGTCGAACCAGCCGCTCGACTCGCGCGCGCGCAGCGCCTCGTCGCGCGGATCGGGCGGTGCCTGCAGGACGCGCAACGTCGGCTGCGGACCGGGACGGATCTTCTCGACGTGGGCGTTGAAGCGAAAGCGCGCGCCGGCGCGCGCGGCTTCGCGCCGCAGCAGGTGCGTGAACTCGCGGCAGTTGCCGACCTGGTCGTCCTTCGAATAGAGGCCGCCGGCGAGCGCGACGTCGGCGTTGAGCCCGGGCTCGATCGCGCGACATCCGGCGGCGTCGAGCAGCGCGGGCGCGGCGCCGAGCTCCGCGAGCGCGCGCGCTCCGGCCTCGGCGATCGCGACCTCCTTCGCGGTTCGCAGGAGGACGAGAAAGCCCTCGCCACGCTCGAAGTCGAGGTGGAGCCGCTGGGTCAGCTGCAGCAGCCGCTCGCGGCTGTAGAGCGCGAGGCGGTGCATGCGCGCGCGATTGAGCCGGTATGCGTTCGCATTGCACGACCGCCACCAGCGCCAGGTCCAGCCGAGCGCCGCGGCGTCGAGCCAGCCGCCGATCCGCACCGGCGCGTGCTCGGCGAAGAGATGGCGGAGCACCTTGGCCGGCATCCCCGGAGCCGCCCACGGCGCGACGTAGCCCGGCGCGACCAGTCCGGCGTTGGCGAAGCTGCAGCCGCCCGCGACGGTGCCGCGGCGGTCGAACACGGTCACCTGGTGGCCGTCGGTCGCGAGCTCGTACGCCGTCGTCACGCCGATCACGCCGGCCCCGATGACGGCGATCTGCATGTCAGTGGCGCCCGGCCGTCCGAAGCCACTGACGCGCCCCCTCGGGGGGCAACGAGCGCAGCGAGTGTGCGGGCAGTTTCACTTCAGCCGCGCGCCTTCCGGCGTGCGGCGAGCGCCGCTTCGATCGCCAGTCCGGCGTCGAGGACTGTGTCGTCGTGCCCGCCGCTGCTCCAGACCATCAGGCCGACGGGCAGCTCGCCGTCGTCGTGGCACGGCACGCTGAGCGCGCAGCCGTCGAGGACGTTGACGACGCTCGGGTTGCGCAGGACGAGCGCGTTGGCGGCGAAGAACGCGGCGTCGTCGGCGGCGAGCGGCGCGAGCGGCGGCGCGACGATCGGCACCGTCGGCGTCAGCAGCGCGTCGACGCCGTGCAGCGCCGCTTCGACGCGCTCGATCCAGTCGCGGCGGGCAGCGACGAGCTCGATGTAGTCGGCGGCGCTCATCGTCGCGCCGCGCCGGATCCGCTGCGCGACGCGCGGGTCGTAGTCGCGCTCGCGCTCGGCAATCCAGCGGCGATGGAACGCAAACGCCTCGGCGGGAGCGAAGCCGCCGCTGGCGTTGATCGCCGGCAGCTCGGCGAGCGGCGCGAGCGCGACGGTCGCGATCTGCGCGCCCGCAGCGGACAGCGCCGCGAGCGTGCGCTCGAACGCGCGCGCGACGGTGGCGTCGAGGCCGTCGAGGACGAGCGTTTGCGGCACCGCGAAACGGAACGCGTCGAGCGGCCGCTGCTCGAGGCGCACCGCGCGCGAAGCGAGCACCTCGTGGACGACGACGGCGTCGCGCACCGAGCGCGTCATCGCCGAGACGGTGTCGAGCGTCGTCGAAAGCGGCACCGCGCCCGCGGTCGGCACCAGCCGCGCCGTGCTCTTGAAGCCGACGATCCCCTGCAGCGCGGCCGGAATGCGGATCGAGCCGCCGGTATCGGAGCCGAGCGCGACCCAGGCCGCGCCGGTCGCCACCGACGCCGCACCGCCCGACGTCGAGCCGCCGGGAGCGCGCGGCAGCGGATCGAGCGCGAGCGTCGCCGGATTGACGAGCTGCGGCAGATGCGGATTGATGCCGATTCCGGAGAACGCGAACTCGGTCATGTGCGTGCGGCCGACGAACGCGGCGCCGGCGGCGCGCAGCCGCGCGACCGCCGGCGCATCGCTCGCTGCCCGCGGCGCTTCGCGCAGGATCTTCGAGCCCGCGGCGGTCACCTCGCCGGCGACGTCGAAGAGATCCTTGATCGAGACCGCGAGGCCGCAGAGCACGCCCGGGTCGCGGCCGGCCGCGACTGCCGCGTCGGCGGCGTCCGCGGCGGCGCGCGCCCTCGCCGCGCTCGTCGCGACGAACGCAGGCGCGGCGGCCGGAGCGGCCGCCGCCGCGAGCGCTTCTTCGACGAGCTGCCGCGCCGACGCTGCGCCCTGGGCGATCCGGCGTCTTGCAGCAGTGAGGTCGTCGGCCATCGGGATGCTAGAATCCAGCGTTTACCCCGAGCGGACGAGCAGCCCGGACCGATCGGCCTTCGACCGGAAGGCAACGGCAGCCTGGCGCGGAAGCCGCTTCATCCGCGAACCGGCTCTTTCAAGGTGTCGCGCGGCGACGTCGAAAGACGATGCCCGCGATTCGAGCCGGATTCTAGAACCAACCTTCGGAAGCCCATGACGATCACGATGCGTGAAATGCTGGAAGCCGGCGTCCATTTCGGACACCAGACGCGCTTCTGGAACCCCAAGATGGCGCCGTACATCTACGGCCATCGCAACAAGATCCACATCATCAACCTCGAGAAGACGCAGCCGCTCTTCGAGGAAGCGATGAAGTTCGTGCGCCAGCTCGCGGCGCGGCGCGGCACGATCCTGATGATCGGCACCAAGCGCCAGGCGCGCGAGGTGATCGCGCGCGAGGCCAGGCGCTGCGGCATGCCGTACGTCGACCAGCGCTGGCTCGGCGGCATGCTGACCAACTTCAAGACCGTCAAGGGCTCGCTCAAGCGCCTCAAGGACATGAAGGCGCAGGTCGAGGCCGGCACCGAGATCCGCATCAAGAAGGAAGCGCTGATGTTCCAGCGCGAGCTCGCCAAGCTCGAGAAGGACATCGGCGGCATCCAGGACATGAACGCGCTGCCCGACGCGATGTTCGTGATCGACGTGGGCTTTCACAAGATCGCCGTCGCCGAGGCGCAGAAGCTCGGCATCCCGATCGTCGCCGTCGTCGACTCGAACCACTCGCCGATCGGGATCGACTACGTCATCCCGGGCAACGACGACTCGTCGAAGGCCGTCGCGCTGTACGCGAAGGCCGTCGCCGACGCGGTGCTCGAGGGCAAGGCCAACGCCGCCAACGAGGTCGCGCAGGCGGCCGCGCAGGGCGACGAGTTCGTCGAAGTCGACGAAGCGGCGGTCTGATCCGGCCCTTGCCCGCCGCGCGGCGGGCGCACCGAGGGGCTGATCCAGCCCCTTTTTCACGAACGTCAGCAACCCGGCGCGCCCGCTCTCGGCGCGGCCGGACGAAGGAGCAGGACGATGGCGGCAATCACCGCAAGCATGGTCGCAGCGCTGCGCGCGAAGACCGACGCGCCGATGATGGAGTGCAAGAAGGCGCTGACCGAGGCCGACGGCGACATGGAGCGCGCCGAGGAACTCCTGCGCGTCAAGCTCGGCAGCAAGGCCGGCAAGGCGGCGTCGCGGATCGCCGCCGAGGGCGTCGTCGCGGCGTCGGTCGCGGGGACGACCGGTGCGCTCGTCGAGGTCAACTGCGAGACCGATTTCGTCTCCAAGAACGACGCCTTTCTCGCCTTCGCGCGCTCGCTCGCGACGCTCGTCGCGAACGAGAACCCGGCCGACGTCCAGGCGCTCAGCCGCCTGCCGCTCAGCCTCGAGACGTTCGGGCCGACCGTCGAGGACGTGCGCACCGGGCTGATCGGCAAGATCGGCGAGAACATGACGATCCGCCGCTTTCAGCGCTACTCCGGCGGCGGCGCGCTCGCGAGCTACCTGCACGGCACCCGCATCGGCGTCCTCGTCCAGTACGAAGGCGACGAGACGGCGGCGCGCGACGTCGCCATGCACGTCGCGGCGATGAAGCCGGTCGCGCTCGCGGCCAAGGACGTGCCGAGCGCGCTCGTCGACAAGGAGCGCTCGATCGCGACGCAGAAGGCCGCCGAGGATGCCGAAAAGGCCAGGGCCGAGGGCAAGCCGGTGCAGTCGCCCGAGATCGTCGCCAAGCGCGTCGAGGGCTCGGTCGCCAAGTACCTGAAGGAAGTCAGCCTGCACCACCAGGCGTTCGTCAAGAACGACAAGCAGACCGTCGAGCAGATGCTGAAGGAAAAGGCCACCCGCATCCACGCCTTCACGCTCTACGTCGTCGGCGAAGGAATCGAGAAGAAGACCGGCGACTTCGCTGCGGAAGTCGCGGCGCAGGTCGCGGCGGCGAAGGGCGGCTGAGGAGACTTCACTCGCCGCGGCTAGACTTCAGCCCGGCCTGAAGAATCAGCATCCAGGAGCGTCCGTGGCCGCGTACAAGCGAATCCTGCTCAAGCTTTCCGGCGAAGCGTTGATGGGAGATGACGCGTACGGGATCAACCGGGCGACGATCGTGCGGATCGTGCGCGAGGTCCAGGAGGTCACCGAGCTGGGCTGCGAAGTCGCCGTCGTCATCGGCGGCGGCAACATCTTCCGCGGCGTCGCCGGCGGCTCGGTCGGCATGGACCGCGCGACCGCCGACTACATGGGCATGCTCGCGACGGTGATGAACGCGCTCGCGCTCGCCGACACCATGCGCCAGGAAGGCCTCGTCGCGCGCGTCATGTCCGCGATCGGCATCGAGCAGGTCGTCGAGCCGTACGTGCGGCCGAAGGCGCTGCAGTATCTCGAGGAAGGCAAGGTCGTCGTCTTCGCCGCGGGCACGGGCAACCCGTTCTTCACGACCGACACCGCGGCGGCGCTGCGCGGCGCCGAGATCGGCGCCGAGGTGGTGCTCAAGGCGACCAAGGTCGACGGCGTCTACACCGCCGATCCGAACAAGGACCGGGGCGCGACGCGCTATTCGCGGATCAGCTTCGACGAGGCGATCGTCAAGCACCTGCAGGTGCTCGACGCCACCGCGTTCGCGCTCTGCCGCGACCAGCGCCTGCCGATCCGGGTGTTCAGCATTTTCAAGCCGGGCGCGCTCAAGCGCGTCGTCCAGGGCGAAGACGAGGGCACGCTCGTCCACGTGTAGGGAGGCATTCCCATGTCGATCGCAGACATCAAGAAGACCGCCGAGCAGAAGATGGGCAGGTCGATCGAGTCGTTCAAGAACGACCTCCAGAAGATCCGGACCGGCCGCGCCCACACCGGCCTGCTCGACCAGGTCCACGTCGAGTACTACGGCTCGCACGTGCCGATCAGCCAGGTCGCCAACGTGACGCTGATCGATGCGCGCACGATCAGCGTGCAGCCGTGGGAAAAGGGAATGGGGGCGAAGATCGAGAAGGCGATCCGCGAGTCGGACCTCGGCCTCAACCCGTCGGCGCAGGGCGACCTGCTGCGGGTGCCGATGCCGCCGCTCTCCGAAGAACGCCGCCGCGACCTGACGAAGGTCGTCCGCCACGCCGCCGAGGAGGCCAAGATCGCGGTTCGCAACCTCCGCCGCGATGCCAACGAGCACGCCAAGAAGCTCATGAAGGACAAGGAGATCACCGAGGACGAGGAGCGGCGCTCGCTCGACGAGCTGCAGAAGCTCACCGACCGCACGGTCGCCGAGATCGACCGCCTCACCTCGGCCAAGGAAGCCGAGATCATGGCGGTCTGATGGGCCAGCGCCCCGAGTCGGCGCCGGCCGTGCCGCGCCACGTCGCGATCGTCATGGACGGCAACGGCCGCTGGGCCAAGAAGCGGCACATGCCGCGCTTCTTCGGCCACAAGCAGGGCGTCGACGCGCTCGTGCGCACCGTGCACGCGTGCGCCGAGCGCGGCATCGAGTACCTGACGGTGTTCGCGTTCTCCTCCGAGAACTGGAAGCGGCCGAGCGAGGAAGTCTCCGGCCTGATGGGGCTCGTCCTCGTCGCGGTGTCGAAGTACCTCGCCAAGCTTTCCGCCGACGGCGTTCGCGTTCGCATCATCGGCGACCGCGCGCAGGTCTCCGACAAGCTCCGCCAGGCGTGGCAGCACGCCGAGGACAGCACCCGCCACAACACCAAGATCCAGCTCTCGGTCGCGTTCAACTACGGCGGCCGCTGGGACGTCGTGCAGGCGTGCCGGCAGGCGATCGCCGCGGGCCTGCGCCCGGAAGAGCTCGACGAGGCGACGCTCAACCGCTTCATGGCGCTCAGCTACGCGCCCGACCCCGACCTCTTCATCCGCACCGGCGGCGAGATCAGGATCAGCAACTTCCTGCTCTGGCAGGTCGCCTACTCCGAGCTCGT
>DASSRF010000278.1:0-8254 GCA_035701945.1 Caldimonas sp.
CGGGCGCAAGACCGGTCTTGCGCAACGCCACGCGCACCACGCGATCCAGATCGCGCTCGCCATGCGCGCAAGCTTCCGGATGGACGACGACCGAGGCGGCTGGCGCGACTACGCGGGCGCCATCGTCATGCCGCACCGTCGCCACCAGTTCGACGGCTGCGGCAGCGATACGGCGATGGTCTTCATCGAGCCCGAGATCGCGCAAGGGCGATCGCTGCTCGCCCGCTGCGGCAACGACGCCGTGACCGCGATCGACGCCGACCTCGCCTCGCGCATGGTCGCGCCGCTTCGCGAAGCATTCGAAGCCGATGCCGACGACGCCGCGCTCGTCGCGCGGGCGAACGACGCGGTGTCGCTGCTGGTCGGCCCGGTACCGGCGACCGACCTCGTCGATCCGCGCATCGAGCGCGCGATCGCGTGGACGCGCGAGCGGCTCGCCGCACCGATCGCGCTCGCCGACGCGGCCGCGGTCGCGCACCTTTCGCCGAGCCGCTTCCGCCACCTCTTCGTCGCCCAGACCGGCGTCTCGTTTCGCGCCTACCTGCTGTGGGCACGCGTCGCTGCGGCGATGGCGGCCGGCATGGGCGGCGAGTCGTGGACCGCCGCCGCGCAGAACGCGGGCTTCGCCGATTCGGCGCACTTCAGCCGCACCTGCCGGCGCATGTTCGGCATCGCGCCGGCGATGCTCGTCAGGGGCTAGCGCCTAGACGCGATCGATCGCGGGCGCTGCGCTGCGCTCGATCTCGCGCTCGGCGCGCAGGCTCTCGAGGTCGCGCCCGATCGTCGCCACCGCGAGCGTGCGGCCGCCCTTGACGTAGCGCACCGCGCAGTCGCGCTCGGCGGGAACGCCGTCGACGTCGATCCGGTCCCAGCCCTCGGCATGGCCGACGTACTGGATCGCGACGTCGTAGTGCTGGCTCCAGAAGAACGGCGTCGCGTCGAAGCGCCGGCGCCGCCCGAGGATGTTGAGCGCGGCGACCTGGCCCTGGCGCTCGGCGAGCGCCCAGTGCTCGACTCGGATGCGCTCGCCCGAGTGGACGTCGGGCCAGCGCGCGATGTCGCCGGCGGCGAAGATCCCCGGCGCGCTCGTCTGCAGGTACGCGTCGACGCTGACGCCGCGGTCGACGGCGAGACCGGCCTGCTCGGCGAGCGCGACCGCCGGGCGGACGCCGACCCCGGAGACGATGAGGTCGGCGTCGACCGTGCTGCCGTCGGTCAGGGCTGCGCTGGCAGCGCCGAGCCTCGCGACGGTCGCGCCGAGGTGGAACTGCACGCCGTGCGCGGCGTGCAGGTCGTGGACGAAGCGGCCGAGCGCCTCGCCGAGCACCTTCTCCATCGGCAGCCGCTCGGGCGCGACGACATGGACGTCGAGGCCGCGGGCGCGCAACGACGCGGCGACCTCGAGGCCGATGAAGCTCGCTCCGATCACCAGCGCCGACCGCGCCGACGCCGCGCGCGCCGCGATCGCCCGGCCGTCGGCGAACGAGCGCAGCGTCTGCACCTGTCCGGGCGCCGCACCGGGAACGTCGAGCCGGACCGGGTCGGCGCCGGTGGCGAGCAGAAGCGCATCGAAGCGTCGGGGCGGGCCGGCCTCGAGGCGAACCTCGCGTCGCGCCGGATCGATCGCCGCGACGCGCGTGTTCAGGAGCAGCTCGATCCGGCGCTCGGCGTACCAGTCGTCGCCGCGCAGCGGCATCCAGTCGGCGGGCGCGGTGCCGGCGAGGTAGTCCTTCGACAGGTTCGGGCGGTCGACCGGCGCGTCGGCGTCGGCGCTGACGATCGTGATCCGGCCGTCGTAGCCCTCGCGACGCAGCATGTCGGCAGCCGCCAGGCCGGCCGCACCGCCGCCGACGACGACGACGTCGGCGAGCTGCGGGTCGCGATGCGATCGCGGCGGCGCGACGACGCGCTCGCGAACGAACGCCTGCTCGCCGGCTCGCTCGACGCGCCAGCACGGCAGCGGATCGAGCGCCGGTGCGCACAGCGCCTCGCCGCTGCGGACGTCGAACCGGGCGTGGTGCATCGGGCAATGCAGCACGTCGCCGCAGAGCAGGCCGTCGGCGAGCTCGGCGTGGTAGTGCGTGCACTGGGCGCCGATCGCGTACAGCGCGTCGCCGCGCCGCAGCAGGATCGCGTCTTCGCCGTCGACCCGGCCGCGCAGCATCGCGCCGTCGGCGAGCGTCGAAAGGGAAACACCGGCCTTCAGATCGGGCAAGGAAGAGTCGGTCATGGCGAGGGGTGGTGGAGGTCGCGCCGCGCAAGGCGCACGAAGCCCACAGGGTACTCGCGGTGGAGAATCCGCGGCGTCCCCGCAAGGACAGAGGGCGTCCGCATAGGATGCGTCCGCCGCCGCCCGCGTTCCCGCCGCCATCGCATGAAAGTCCTCGTCGGAACCGCCTCCTGGAGCGACAAGTCGCTCGTCGCGTCGAAGAAGTTCTATCCGAAGGAGGCGAGCACGCCGGAGGCGCGGCTGCGCTTCTACGCGACGCGGTTCCCGCTCGTCGAGGTCGACACCTCGTACTACGCGATCCCGCTCGCGCCGACGGCGCAGGCGTGGGCCGACCGCACGCCCGGGCACTTCGCGTTCAACATGAAGGCGTTTCGCCTCTTCACCGGCCACGCGACGTCGCCGCGCGTCCTGCCGCCCGACCTGCGCGCCGAGCTGCCGGCGACGACGACGACGAAGGCGAGCTTCTACTGGCGCGACGTCCCGCCGGCACTGCGCAGCGCGCTGTGGGAGCGCTTCAAGGAAGCGCTCGAGCCGCTGCGCGCCTCCGGCAAGCTCGGCATGGTGCACTTCCAGTTCGCGCCCTGGCTGCTGCGCAACAAGAGCGGGCTCGCGCACGTCGAGCTCTGCGTCGAGGCGATGCAGGGCTACACCGTGAGCGTCGAGTTCCGCAACAAGACCTGGTTCGACGACGCCCATCTCGGCCAGACGCTCGCCTTCGAGCGCGCGCTCAACGTCGTCCACACCGTCGTCGACGGCCCGCAGGGCTTCCACAACACGGTGCCGCCGGTGTGGGAGTCGACCCACATGAACTATTCGCTGGTGCGCCTGCACGGCCGCAACCACGAGACGTGGAACATCAAGGGCGCGACGGTCGCGTCCGAGCGCTTCGACTACGACTACTCCGACGCCGAGCTCGACGACATCGCGGCGCGCGTCGAGCGTCTCGCGCCCGAGACGTTCACGACGCACGTCGTCATGAACAACAACAACGAGGACCAGGGCCAGCGCAACGCGGCGACGCTGACGCGCATCCTCGAGGCGCGTCGGCGCGCGCGCGTGCCCAGGCTCGTCGCGGCGGCTCCCGAGGCGCTGGCGCCGAGCGGGCTGCCGAGCGACGAGCTGATCGAACGATCGGCGTGGGTCACCGAGGAGGCTTCAGCGGGGTGACGCGGCGTGGCCGCTCGCGCGTGCGAGCACGATCGGCGCGGCGTCGCTCGAGCTTCCGCGCCAGGCGACCATCTGATCGGGCCGGATGAGCGCGAGCTGCGCTTCATAGAGCGCCGAGAGCGCGGGATCGCCGTGGCGGACGACGCCGAGATCGACGCCAAGCCGCGCCGCCGCTTCCTCGAACGGCGCCGTCGACGGCGGCGACGGCCCGAGCGCGAGCAGCGTCCAGTCGCGATGGAAGGTGTCGAAGAGCGAGCGGCGGTCGTCGAGCCAGGCGTGCGGCGGCCGTCCGCCGGGCACCGCGCTCGGCACGTAGCGGTTCGCCTCGTCGGGCGGCGGTGCGCTGCCGTCGCCGACGACGATCGGCGAGCCGTCGTAGCGGCCGCCGAGGGTGACGCCGGGGATGTCGAACTCGCGCCTGGCGTGGTCGAGCAGATACGCCGATGCCGCGGCGCGCGCGGCGACGCCGGACGCGTCGTCGCGCTCGAGCTCGGGCGCGGCGCCAAAGCCGCCGATCGAGTCGGCGAGGCGGCGCGCGTGGCCGGTGTTGCGCACGGCGAGCGGCTGCCGTTCGGCCTCGTAGCTCGCGAGGAGCGGCTCGGCGGGCGCGCCGCCGACGACCGCGGCGAGCTTCCACGCGAGGTTGATCGCGTCCTCGACCGCGGTGTTGTAGCCGAGACCGCCGGTCGGCGTGAACAGGTGCGCGGCGTCGCCGGCGATGAAGACGTTGCCGGCGCGAAAGCGGCGCGCGACGAGCGCGTGCCCGGCGAGCCAGGTGCCGATCGAGAGCACGTCGATCGGCACCTCGTGCCCGACCGCCTGCGCGAAGACGCGGCGCGCGTCCTCGTCGCTCCAGGCGCGATCGGCCTCGGCGTCGCCGAGCGCGGCGTGGAACGCGTATTCGTCGCCGCCGTCGACCGGGCACATGAACGTGCGCCGCTCGGCGTTGACGGTGACGTGCATCCAGGCGCGCGGATGCGGCATCGCCGCGCGCAGCGTCGGCGCGCGCAGGTACACGGCGAGCATGCGGCCGCCCATGAAGTCGCGGCGAACACCGGTCTCGCCTTCCCAGGCGATGCCGAGGCGCTGGCGGACGAGGCTGCGCGCGCCGTCGGCGCCGACGAGAAAGCGGCAGCGCACGGTCTCGGCCGCCCCGCCCGCGAGCGGACGCACGACGGCGTCGACGCGATCGCCGCGGTCGGTGAAGTCGTCGAGCGTCCAGCCGTGGCGGATCGCGGTGGTCGGCAGCGACTGCGCGTGCCGGAGCAGCGTCTGCTCGACGAACTTCTGCGCAACGCGGTGCGGCAGCTCGGCGACCGCCCACGAGCCGGTGCGCTTGCGGATGTCGCGCACCGCTTCGGCGGCGGTCGGCAGGCGCAGACGTGCGAGCTCGTGGCGCGCGAAGCGCGTGAAGTACGCGATGTCGGTCGGGTGGTCGGCGGGCAGGCCCTGGGCGCGGATCTCGTGCGCGAAGCCGAGGCGGCGGAAGTGCTCCATCGTCCGCGCCTGCGTCGCGTTCGCCTGCGGATTGAACGCGGTGCCCGGCTTGGGATCGACGAGCACGACCGGCACGCCGCGCCGGCCGAGCTCGATCGCGAGCACGAGCCCGCACGGGCCGCCGCCGGCGATGACGACTTCGGTCATCGCGGCGCGCGCGGCGCCGGCAGCGCGCGCGCGTGGTCGCGGCGCCGCCGGCGGGCGATCAGGCTCGGCGCGTCGAGGGCTGCGCGCGCCGGCGCGTCCAGACGGCGAGCATGGCGAGCCCGATCGCGACGAGCGCGGTCGTCTCCGGCTCCGGAACCGCGGTGACGGCGAGGATCTGGCCGCGCACCTCGCCGCCCGGGAACTGCGAGGTGTGGAAGTTGATGTACGACAGGCCGGCGAGGATGTTGCCGAGCTGCGCGGCGAACGTCGTGTTGTTGCCTTCGGGTGCGTCCCACTTGCCGCTCACCATGCCGCCGACCCCGGTCGAGAACGGCGTGAAGACGACGTCGTTCGGACTGTTGTCGTTGAACGGCATGCCGATGAAGCCCCAGACGACCGGCGCGGTCGTCCCCGGCGCTGCGGTCGGGCTGGCGTGGATGTGCGCGTTCGTCAGGTTGTCGTTGGTGTCCGGAGTCTGGCTGCCGGTGAAGTCGATGTTGAAGACCGTCGCCGAGAACGACATCGAAGTGTGCGTGGCATCGATCTGGAAGGTCGCGTTGCCGAACGACGCCGGCCGCGGCGCGCCGGTGGTCGTCGTCGGGATCACCGTCGGCCCTTCCTGGGCATTGGTGAGCGTCGCAGTGAGCGTGATCGGCTGCGCTGCAGCGCCGGCCGCCGCGCCTGCCGCGAACAGCGCGACGAGCGTGTGAGCGATTCTGGTCATGGCTCCTCCGAAGGACACGCCGGCGCGCACCCCTGCACGCGGCGTTCGAACGCCGGCAATCGGCGCTCCTTCGCAGGTCGGTGTTTGCGCGCAGTGCCGCGGTCGCGCGTCGCGTCACGGCGACGGTGCCGTCGCGGCGCGCACGCCGCGGCGAGCGCGCCGCTGCCAGGCGGCGACGACGACGAGCCCGCAGAGCAGGAGCACGACCTCCGCGGGCTCCGGCACCGCGACGAGCATCGCCTGGGCGAGGAGCGCGTGCCCGGCCGCGGTCGGGTGGATCCCGTCCCAGAAGAGCGCGGTCGCCGGATCGCACTGCTGCGACGGCGCGCCGCAGGCGTCGGTCACGTTGATCAGGCCGAAGCTCGCCGGGTCGGCGACGACGTCGTTCTGCAGGCCGAAGACGTCGAAGATCGACACGCCCGCCTCGCCGTCGAGCTGCCTCGACAGAAAGCGGTTCATCGTCCGCGAGACGCTCGAGCCGAGGAAGCTCGCGCCGGCGCCGAGAGCGGTGACCGCGGGCGCGAGGCCGACGTCGGGAACGTCCCAGACGACGATGTGCTGCGCGCCGGCGGCCTGGAGCTGGTCGACGATCGTGCCGATCGATTGCGCGTAGGCGTCCGCCGCCGCGCGGATGGTGGCACCGGGAGTCGGCGACGTCGTCGCGGCGACGAGCGCATCGCGGGCATCGTTGCCGCCGCCGGCGATGACGAAGAGCGCATCCGCGGGTGCGACGTTGCCGGTCGCCTGGAGAAACGTTCCCGCCTGCGCCAGCAGGCTCGGCGGCAGGTCGGTGCCGTCGGTCGCGACGCGCGCGCCGCCGAACGCGTAGTTGCCGCCGCCGAGCAGCGCCGGCTGCCCCGAGAGCGGCACCCCGACCGCCGACGCGAACGTTCTCGCCCAGACGTCGCCGTTGGTGAACTGCCCTGACGCGTAAGGCTGACTCGGGATGTAGCTGTTGCCGGTGACGACCTGCCCCGGGTCGCTGCCGATCGCGAGCGCGAGGTTGCCGGGGTCGGTGAGGCTGTCGCCGAAGAAGACGACCTGGCTGAACTGCGCCGACGCAGCGGTGGTCGCTCCGGCGACGACGATCGCGCACAACGAGCGAACGAAGGCAGGACGGCGCAGCATGGTGTCTCCTCGCGTGGTCGTCGCCGAGGGTCGCTTGCGCCTCGGCGGCTCGTGCGAACGAGTGTACGGCGGCGTCGAACGAGCGGCGAAGGACGGCGTCGTGCGGCGCGCCGCGCGCCCAGCGCCGCCGTCAGCTGCGGCGACGCGCGACGAAGGCGATCGCGCCGAGGCCGCTGACGAAGAGCGCGAGCGTCGTCGGCTCGGGAACCGGCGTCGTGGTCACGCTCGCCGTCATCGTGCCGTAGACTGCGCCGCCCGAGCTCGACAGCTTCGGCGGCGCATCGATCGAGATCGTCACCAGCCCGAGGCTGTCGAAGTCGAACGTCACCGGCTTCGGCGTCGAGAACGTCAGGAAGTCGCTCGGCCCCGCCGAGTGCCACGTGAACGGCAGCTCGATCGCGTGCGTGACGCCGTCGATCGTGACGTCGATCGAGGCGTCGAACGACAGCTTGGGGACGCACCTGGTGCAGGTCGGTCCGACGTCGAAGGTGAACGCGCCGAGCGTCACGACCGACGGCAGCGACGACGGCGCGACGGTGACGGTGTTGCCGACGAACTCGAGCGAGTCGTACGGCGTCGCGAAGTCGGCGCCGATTCCGGTCTGCACGTACGAGCCGACGTGGATGTCGACGGCGTGCGCCGATCCGGCAGCGGCCGCGCCGAGCAGCGCAGCGGCGGCGAATCGCACGATCGGTCGAGGAGACATGAATTCCTTCTGGAGCGCGCACGGTGCGCGCCGAACGTAGGGATTGTCCTGAGCACGGACCCGATCCGGTGACCGCCCGCCGTCGACGACGGGCGCGCGTGGCGTCGGTCACGCGCACGCTCGGCGAGACCACCGTCCGATGTCGCGCGCCGCCATCGACAGCGTGACAAAAGTCGACCCGGCCGTGCGCGACAGCGCGCGACGAACGGTTCACCCCGTGCGCGCGGCAGCGACGTTCAACGGCTCATCGTCACTGCCGTCGGAGATCCGCCATGCCCACGCGCCGCGCCCTGCTCACCTTCGTCGCCGCTGCCGCGGCCGCAGCCTGCACGTCGCCGCCGGCGGCTGCGGTCGGCTCGATCGTCGACGTCCAGATCGTCGATCGCGCCCGCGGCGAGACGCTGACGACGTGGCGCCATCGCGGCAGCGCGTGGGTCGCCGGCCGTCCCGGCGACCGCGACGCGGTACGGCTCACCAACCGCAGCGGCGGCCGTGTGCTCGTCGTCCTCTCGGTCGACGGCGTCAACGCCGTGAGCGGCGAGAACGCAGCGGTCGGCCAGACCGGCTACGTGCTCGCGCCGTACCAGACCGCCGACATCACCGGCTGGCGCAAGAGCTACGCCGAAGCCGCCGCGTTCTACTTCACCGCGCTGCC
>DASSRF010000279.1:0-2718 GCA_035701945.1 Caldimonas sp.
CGTCGCCCGACGTCGAGGTCGCGCGACCCGCCGACGCGGTGATGCAGCAGGGCAAGGCGATCTGGGAAGACGAGTGCTCGGCGTGCCATCGCATGGACGGCTCGGGCGTGCCGCGCTACTTCCCGCCGGCGCAGGCGAGCGCGAACCTGCAGCAGACGAACGCGACGACGGTGCTGCACTACATCCTCGCCGGCGCGCGGCGCGCGCCGACCGACCGCGCGCCGACGCCGTTCGCGATGCCGGCGTTCTACTGGAAGCTCGACGACGAGCAGATCGCCGCCGTCGCGACCTACGCGCGCAACAGCTGGGGCAACCAGGCTGCAGCCGTCTCGGCCGACGATGTCGCGAAGCTGCGCGCCAAGCTCCAGTTCGGACCGGGCAGCACCGAAGCCGCCGAGGCCAAGACCACCCCGATGAGCCGGCCGGGTCCGAACACCGACGCGCCGGCCGACACCCTCAGTTCGGACAACGGCACGCCGGCGGCGGGCCGCGCGGCGCCTGCCGCGCCGGCGGCTTCGGCCAGCGCTCACTAGAACGTGCGCCATGCCGCAGGTGTTCTCGCGGCGCAGCGCGCTCGTCGTCAAGCTCGTTCTCGTCGGCATCGGCGCCGCGGTCTTTGCGGTCGTCGTCGCCGGCGGCGTCTGGCGCGAGCACTGGGTGCAGGCGCTCGGCCAGCCGGTCGAGCAGCCGATCCCGTTCAGCCACAAGCACCACGTCGGCGACGACGGCATCGACTGCCGCTACTGCCACACGACGGTCGAGACGAGCCGCCACGCCGGCCTGCCGTCGACGCATGTCTGCCTGACCTGCCATTCGCAGCTCTACCGCGACGCGGCGATGCTGCGGCCGCTGCACGAGAGCGAGAGGACGGGAACGCCGATCGCCTGGCGGCGCGTCCACGACCTGCCCGACTTCGTCTTCTTCGACCACAGCGTCCACGTCGCCAAGGGAGTCGGCTGCGTCGAGTGCCACGGCCGCGTCGACCAGATGGCGCTGACCTGGCGCGCGCAGCCGCTGCAGATGCAGTGGTGCCTCGATTGCCACCGCGATCCGGCACCGCGCCTGCGGCCGCCCAGCGACGTGTTCGACATGGCGAGCGTCGCGCCGGGCGGCGAGGAAGGCCGCCGCCTCGCCGCGGCGCTGCACGTCGAGAGCACGCGCCGGCTCACCGATTGCTCGACGTGCCACCGCTGAGGCCCGCGACATGCACCACGACGTCGACGGCGAACCGCTGCACTTCCACCCGCGCGATGCCGCCGCGCTGACGCGGCGGAGCGCGCTCGGCGTCATGGCGGCGTCGCTCGCGCTCGCCTCGGGCGGGTGCTCGCGGCCGCCGCGCGAGCGCATCTACCCGGCGGTCGGGATGCCCGAGGACGCTCCCGGCGAGCGCCCGCTCTACTACGCGAGCGCATGCGTCCGCGACGGCCACGCGCTGGGCGTTCGGGTCGGCACGCAGCAGGGCCGGCCGATCAAGATCGAGGGCAATCCGCTGCACCCGTCGAGCCTGGGCGCGACCGACGTCTTCGCGCAGGCATCGGTGCTCGAGCTCTGGGATCCCGATCGCTCGAGCGCGGTGCTGCAGCAGCTCGGCACGCCGCGCGAGCGCGACGCTCGGCCGGTCGCTGCGACGTCGAGCTGGCAAGCGTTCGAGGCGATGTGGCGCGGCGGCGCCGCGCGGCGGGGCGCCGACGGCGGCGCTGGCCTGCGCATCCTGACCGGACCCGTCAGCTCGCCGACGCTGCGCGCCCAGCTCGCGAATCTGCTCGAGCGCTTGCCGCGCGCGCGCTGGCACCAGCATTGGCCGCTGCGCGACGTCGCCGCCGACGCCGGCGCGCGCGCGGCGTTCGGACGGGAGGTGCAGACCGTGCTGCACCTCGACCGCGCGCGCTGCATCGTCGCCCTCGCCGCCGATCCGTTCAGCGACGGGCCCGGTGCGGTGCGCAACGCGCTCGACTGGTCGACACGCCGCGACGCCGACCGCAACGGCGGCGGCGAGCCGGCGCGGCTGTTCGCCGCCGAGGTCGGCCCGGGACTCCTCGGCGCGCGCGCCGACGTCCGCGTCGCGCTGCCGCCATCGCGCATCGACGCGCTCGTGCGGCGCCTCGCAGCGCGCATCGTCGACGGCAGCGATCGAGGCGGCAGCGCCGCTGCACCGCCCGCCGAGCACGCGTTCGAGACGGCGCTCGTCGCCGCGCTCGCGAGCGCCCGCAGCGACGCCGTCATCGTTCCCGGCGCCGCGCTCGCCGCCGAGAGCCATGCCGCGATCCACGCGATCCACCAGCGCATCGGCGCGAGCGCGCACACGATCGACCTCGTCGCGCCGCTCGCGATGGCGAGCGAAGCCGGCTCGCTCGCCGAGCTCGTCGACGCGATCGCCGCCGGCGCAGTCGACACGCTCGTCGTCGTCGACGCCAACCCGCTCTACGACGCACCGGCCGCGCTCGACGTCGCCGCTGCGTTCGCCAGGGTGCGAACGACGATCCACGCCGGCCTCTACCGCGACGAGACGGCGCACGCCAGCACCTGGCACCTGCCGCTCTCGCACGACTGCGAGCGCTGGGGCGACGCGCTCGCGCACGACGGCAGCGCGACGCTCGTGCAGCCGGCGATCGCGCCGCTCTATGCGACGCGCTCGCCGATCGAGCTGCTCGCGCTCCTCATCGGAGACGAAGAGCGCGACGGCCACCGACTCGTGCAGCGCCAGTGGCGCACGCACGG
>DASSRF010000280.1:0-4711 GCA_035701945.1 Caldimonas sp.
CGAGCGCCGCCGGCGCCTCCTCGCCGGGCGCGTGCGGCAGCGCCGACGGCGCGACCGTTCGCCAGCCGCCGGGCTCGCCGATCGGGACCTGCGCGCCGCCGTCCCACGGCGCCCGGCTCGACCCCTTGCGGCCGGCGTGCGCGAGCTGCATGCCGATCGCGATCGGCGAATGCGCGCGCACCGCGGCGAGGACGCGCGCGAGCGCGGCTTCGTTGGCGTCGCTGTAGAGGCCGAGGTCGGTGGCGGTGATGCGGCCTTCGGGCGAGACGGCGGTCGCCTCGACGATCAGCATGCCGGCGCCCGAGAGGGCGAGATGGCCGAGGTGGATCGTGTGCCAGTCGCCCGCCGAGCCGTCGCTCGCCGAGTACTGGCACATCGGCGCGATGACGATGCGGTTGGCGAGCTCGAGCTCGCCGATGCGAAACGGATCGAACAGGGAGCTCATGGCGGCGCGCGACGTGCGAAACCGCCGAGGATACGGCGATGCGCGAAGTCGCGCCGCCTGCGCCGGCGCGGGCGTCAGCGTCCGTGCGCGGCGAAGAAGTCGACGATCGCCTGGTCGGTCGCGAGCTGGCGGCTCATGACGCCGCCGACGACGCTGCCGCTCGCGTACGCGTAGCCGCGCGGCCAGTAGTGGCCGTTGCCGACGACCTCGAGGTGCGCGAGCGCGCCGCCGGCGGCGCAGCCGGCGTAGTCGAAGCGCACGACGCTCGTGCCGTCGCCGACGCCCGCGATCGGCGTGAGCATCGTCGCCGTCGGCGTCAGGTCGCAGCCGTTGCGCGCCGCCCAGCCGGCGAGCGTCGCGTCGACCGAGACGTAGAGCCCGCCCTGCAGGCAGCCGCCGTTGCCGCCGGGATACGGCCAGCACGCGTCGCTGGTGCCGTGGATGTCGAGCACCGCGACCGGGCGCGAAGGCATGCAGCCGGCGAGCGCGAACTGGTTCTCGCCCGCGACCGGAGCGATCGCGGCGACGAGATCGGCGGCCTCGCACGCCACGCGCTGGCTCATCGCGGCGCCGTTCGACATGCCGGTGATGAAGACGCGCTTCGGATCGACCGCGGTCCGCTTCTCGACGTCGGCGAGCAGCGCCCGAAGGTAGCCGACGTCGTCGACGCCGGCGATGCACGCCGCGCCGCTGACGCAGATGTAGCCGTTGACGCCGCCGCCGGCGTTCCAGGTGCGGACGCCGTTCGGGTCGATCAGCGTGCCGCCGACGGCGTCGGTGCCGTTCGCGAAGACGACCGCCATCCCCGCTGCGTTGGCGACGCGGTGCAGGCACTCGGCGCTCGCGGTGTCGCCGTCGAGGCACGCGAGCTTGCGCATGCCTTCCTTGTTGCTGCCGCCGCCGTGCAGCGCGACGACGACGGCGATCGGCTGGCCGCAGACGTGCGACGCCGGCAGGACGAGGTCGTAGTCGCGGTCGGGCCAGCCTGGGACGGAGAAGGTCGCGTCGGCGGCGCCGCTCGCGAGAGCGCCGGTGGAGCACGTCGGCAGCGCCGGCGGGTCGCTGCCGCCCCCGCCGCACGCCGTCGCTGCCAGCGACGTCGCGATCGCGCACGCGAGCGCGACGAGGATCCGTCCGGTCATGGCCTGCTCCCTGCCGTCGTGACGAGGACAAGGTTGCACGCGATGCGAAGCCGCAGCGTGGCGCAAGGTAAAGATTCGCGTCGGTCGGCAACCGCGCGTCAGGGTCGGTGCGACCGCTAGCGTTGGCGCTGCAGGCGCCGGTAGGCGTTGAAGTGGCGCACCGCCTGCTTCGCGTCGCCGAGCTGCTGGTGCAGTCGCGCTGCGTTGTAGTGCGCGTCGGCGAGGTCGGGCGCGAGGCGAAGCGCAGTGTGGTAGCTCGCGAGCGCACCCGCAGTCTTGCCGGTGTCCTCGAGCGCGATCGCGCGGTTGTAATGGAGCAGGGCCTCGTGCGGCTTGATGCGCAGCGCTTCGTCGTACAGATCGATCGCGTCGCCGGGCCGGCCGGTCTCGCACAGCAGCGCGCCGAGATTGAGGTAGGCGTCGGCATGCGCCGGATCGATCGCGAGGACGCGCCGGTACGCCGACTCCGCGGCGCGCCGGTCGCTCGCCTCGAGCGCTTCGGCGCGGCGAAACCACGCCGCCGCGTCGGGCGGCGGCGGCGCCGCGTGCGCCGGCGCGCGCTGCAGGAACGAGACGCTGCCCGACGCCGGCTGGACCTCGAAGTCCATCACCATCTGCCCCGACTCGGCGTGCCACTGCGAGCGCCCTTCGCGCACGGTGACGTCGTTGCCGACCGCGCTGATGCGCAGGCCCGAGAGCGGCAGCTCGGCCGGCAGCGTCGCGCGCAGCTTTCTCAGCGCGGCGAGGATCCGCCGCGGCGGGATCCGCGCCGACTGCAGGTCGACCGCGGTGCGCAGGACGACGACGTCGCGAAACGTGAACCGGTATTCGTTGCGCGCGCCGCGCGACGGCGTCACGAACCCGGAGGCGATCAGGCCGGCGATGACGCCGCGCGAAAGGCCCAGCATCTCCTGGATGCCGCGAATCGTGTAGGTGCTCGGGTCGCGCTCGCTCGCTGTCACTTCCTGGCCCGCGTGCGCGCGGGAGCGACGGTTTCTTCGACCTGCGCCGCGCGCTTGACGCCCGTGCGTTCCTTGCCCGCCGGGGCTTCGGCCGGAGCCGCCGCAGGCGCGGCGGCCTTCGCCGCGGGTGCCTTCTTCGCCGGCGGCGACGCCTTCGACAGGCTCGCGCGCAGCGCCTCGACGAGGTCGATCACCTGCGCGCCGCCGGCCGCTTCTTCAGGCGCGGCGTGCGCGACGATCTGCTTGCCCGCGATCTTCTCGTCGATCGCGGCGAGGATGCGCTTCTTCTCCTCGTCCTCGAACATCGTCGGATCGTACGTGTCGGTGCTGATCTGCTCGATCAGCTGCATCGCGAGCTTGAGCTCGGCCGGCGAGACCTGGACCTTCTCGATGTCGAGGTCCTTCATCGTTCGCACCTCGTCGGCGTAGAGCAGCTGCTGCAGGACGAGGCCGTCCTCGGCGGGCCGCACCTGGACGACGTACGACTTCGCCTTCCACGCCCACTTGGCGAGCGCGACGCGGCCGCTCTCGCGCATCGCCTGCAGCAGCAGGTTGTACGGCTTGGCGCCGCGCTTGTCGGGCGCCAGGTAGTACGCCTTGTCGTAGAAGATCGGATCGATCGCCTTGTCGGGAATGAAGGCGACGATGTCGATCGTCTGGCTCGGGCTCTCCTGCAGCGCCTTCAGCTCCTCGGGCTGGAAGATGACGAAGCGGTCCTTCTCGAACTCGTAGCCCTTGACCATGTCGGCGCGCTCGACGAGGTGGCCGTCCCTCTCCGAGACGTACTGCTGCTTGAGGCGCGAGCCGTCCTTGTCGAGCATGTTGAAGCGGACGGTCGCCGAGCTCTCGGTCGCCGAGTGCAGCTTGACCGGGATCGACACCAGGCCGAACGAAAGGGACAGCGATGCGATCGAGCGGGCGGCCATGCGAAGCTCCCATCGTTGCGCCGCGCTGGCGCGAGGGGACCGGGAGCATACGGGCAACGCCCGTGCCTTGTCACCCGCCGGCGTTGCGCCGCGCCGACGGCTTCGAGCGGGCTTCCTTCACGGCCGGCGCGGCCACGGCGAGCGTCTTCATGCCGCGCGCGAGCGTCTGCTTCGTCGTCCAGTAGTCGGCCCACGGGTCGCGCGGCTCGAAGCTCAGGTACTCGCGCGCGGTGAGGATCGTCCACTGCGCGCCGCCCTTGAGCGCCGTCAGCTGCTCCCACGCGACCGGCATCGAGACGCCGAGCCCCGGACGCGAGCGCGCCGAGAACGCCGCCGCGGTCGTCTGGAAGCGGCCGTTGCGCAGGTAGTCGACGAAGATGCGGCCGACGCGGTTGCTGCCGCCGCTCTTGGCGACGAAGCGCTCGGGAAACGTCTTCGCCAAATGCGTCACGACCGCGGCCGAGAAGTCCTTCACCGGGTCGTAGTCGAGCTTGGGAGCGATCGGAACGACGACGTGCAGCCCCTTGCCGCCGCTCGTCTTCAGCCAGCTCGCGAGGCCGAGCTCTTCGAGCAGCGCGCGCATCACGAGCGCCGCTTCCTGCACCTGCAGCCACGCGACGCCCTCGCCGGGGTCGAGGTCGAAGACGATGCGGTCGGGCTGGTCGATCTTGTGCGCCGTCGAGTTGCCGGTGTGGAACTCGACCGTGTTCATCTGCGCGGCCGAGACGAGCGCATCGGCAGTGTCGACGGCGAGCCACGCCGGCTCGCCTGGACGGAGCCTCAGCTCGCGCACGCCCGGGATGCGCGTCTCGGGATGCTTCTGGAAGAAGAGCGTGCCGGCGACGCCGTCGGGCGCGCGCACGAGCGAGACCGGACGGTCGCGCAGGTGCGGCAGGATCCGTTCGGCGACGCTCTCGTAGTAGCGCACGAGCGTCACCTTCGTGATCCCGCTCGCAGGATCGATGACGCGCTCGGGGTTCGTGACCTTGATGCTCGTCGTCGGCGCCGCGGCCGGCGGCGCGACGCGGGCCGGCGCGGCCGCGGCGATCTCGCGCGTCACCTCGCGCGCCGGCTTGTCGGGCCGCACGCCGACGAAGACGGCGTGGCGGACGTGGCCGTCGGGAGTCCACTCGCGAAACGTCGCCTCGACGACGAGCTCGGGCCGCACCCAGCGCTCGCCGCCGGCGGAGCGCCGCGACCAGCGGCCCGGCGCGACCTGCGCGGCGTCGAGCGTCG
>DASSRF010000281.1:0-5121 GCA_035701945.1 Caldimonas sp.
CAGTGGTCGAGCCTGCACCCCGAGTTCGCCGCATTGCCGCGCAAGTTCAAGATCGCGGTCAACGGCGCGCTCGAGGACCGTGCCGCGACGGCGTGGTACGACGTCGGCCTGCAGCTCGTCCGCGGCGACGCCGGCGAGCTCGGCTTCCAGGTCCGCGTCGGCGGCGGCATGGGCCGCACGCCGATGATCGGCCCGGTGATCCGCGAGTTCCTGCCGTGGCGTCAGCTGCTCGCGTATCTCGAGGCCGTCCTGCGCGTCTACAACGAATACGGCCGCCGCGACAACATCTGGAAGGCGCGGATCAAGATCATCGTCAAGGCGTTCGGCGCCGAGTTCACGCGCAAGGTCGAGGACGAGTTCGCCGCGATCCTGCGCGACGACGGCGACGGCGTCGCGCCGCTCATCAGCGAGGAAGAGCTGGCGCGCGTCTCGGCGCACTTCGGCACGCCGTCCGGCGTTCGCGAAGAAGGCGAGCCGGCGCTCGACGCGCAGATCGACACCGCGCCTGCGTTCCGGCGCTGGCTCGAGCGCAACGTGCACGCGCACAGGGTGGGCGGCTACCGCGCGGTCACGCTGTCGCTGAAGCGCGCCGGCCAGGCGCCCGGCGATGCGACCGACGCGCAGATGGAAGCCGCCGCCGACCTCGCCGACCGCTTCAGCGCCGGCGAGCTGCGCGTCACGCACCAGCAGAACCTCGTGCTGCCGTGGGTGCGCGCTGCCGAGCTGCACGCGCTCTGGCTGCAGGCGCGCGCCGCGGGGTTCGCGACGCCCAACATCGGCCTCCTCACCGACATGATCTGCTGCCCGGGCGGCGACGTCTGCTCGCTCGCCAACGCGCGTTCGATACCGGTCTCGGCGCACATCGCCGAGCGCTTCGCCGACCTCGACGAGCTGCACGACATCGGCGACATCGCGGTCAACATCAGCGGCTGCATCAACTCGTGCGGCCACCACCACAGCGGCCACATCGGCGTCCTCGGCGTCGACAAGGACGGCGAGGAGTGGTACCAGGTGTCGCTCGGCGGCACCGACGGCTCGACGCTCGGCGGGCCGGCGCTTCCGGGCAGGATCCTCGGCCCGTCGTTCGCGGCCGACGAAGTGCCCGACGTCGTCGAGGCGCTGATCGAGGCGTACCGCGCCGAGCGGCGCGCGCCGGGCGAGCGCTTCATCGAAACCGTGCGCAGGGTCGGCGTCGAACCGTTCAAGGCCGCCGCCGACGGCGTGCGCCGGACGACGGCGCTCTCGGCATGAGCGTGCCGGTGCGCTTCGTCGACGGCTCGGCGCCGGTCGACCTCGTCCTCGCCAACGACGCTGCCGTCGCGTCGATCGCCGCCGACCTCGGCGGCGTCTCCAGCATCGCGCTGGTCTTTCCGAAGTGGACCGACGGCCGCGCATACAGCCAGGCGCGGCTGCTGCGGACGCGCCATCGCTTCGCCGGCGAGATCCGTGCGACCGGCGACGTCATCGCCGACATGATGCCGATGCTCGTGCGCTGCGGCTTCGACGCCGTGCAGCTGCGCGCCGGCGAGTCGCAGGCGGTCGCCGAGCGCGCCCTCGCATTCTTTCCGCGCGGCCACTACCAGGGCGATGTCGACGAGCCGCTGCCGCGTTTCGCACGCCGCACGGAGGCCGGCGCGTGAAGCGCTCGCAAACGCGCGGCAGCGTCGCGTTCGTCGGCGCCGGTCCCGGCGAGGCGGACCTCATCACGCTGCGCGGCGCGCAGCGCCTGCAGCAAGCCGACGTCGTCCTCTTCGACGCGCTCGTCGATCCGGCGTTGCGCGCGCTGGCGCCCGACGCGCGCTGGATCGACGTCGGCAAGCGCGGCTTCGTCGGCGTCGCGCACGCGGCGCGCGGCGGCAGCGAGAACACGGCGCAGGAGACGATCGATGCGCTCCTCGTCAAGCACGCGGGCGACGGCAAACGCGTCGTTCGCCTGAAGGGCGGCGACCCGAGCGTGTTCGGCCGCCTCGAGGAAGAGCTCGGCGCGTGCGCCGCTGCGGGGATCGAGTGCGAGGTCGTCCCCGGGGTCACCGCAGCGCTCGCCGCGGCGGCGGCGACGCGGCGGCCGCTGACGCGCCGCGGCGGCGGCCGCAGCGTCGCGCTGACGACCGCGGTGACCCGCGACGGCAAGCTCGGCGCCGGCCGCCACGCCGACACCGAGGTCTTCTACATGGCGGGCAGGCAGCTCTCCGCGCTCGCCCGCAAGCTCGTCGAGGCCGGCTGGCCCGCGGCGACGCCTGCGCTCGTCGTCTCGCGCGCCGGCTGGCGCGACGAGCTCGCGACCTCGCACACGATCGCCGGCCTGGCCGAGGCGACGCTGCTCCACTCGGGGCGCCCGACGGTCGTCACCGTCGGCGTCGGCGCCGAGCCGGTCGCGGCCGCCGCGCGCCCCGCCCGCGCCATGGCCGAACGCGTCGCCGGCGAGGAGGCGCGAACGGCACCGTAAACTTGGCCGTTTCGCGCCGCTGCGCGCCGCTTCCGGCGCGCGACCCGAGCCTCGTCACCATGACCCACGTCGTCCTCGAATCGTGCATCCGCTGCAAGTACACCGACTGCGTCGACGTCTGTCCGGTCGATTGCTTCCGTGAAGGCCCGAACTTCCTCTCGATCGACCCCGACGAGTGCATCGACTGCGCCGTCTGCATCCCCGAGTGCCCGGTCAACGCGATCGTTCCCGAGGAAGACGTCCCCGGCAACCAGCAGCACATGATCGCGCTCAACGCCGAGCTCTCGAAAGGCTGGCCGGCGATCACCCGGCGCAAGGCCGCGTTGCCCGACGCCGAGGAGTGGAAGGACAGGACGGGCAAGCTCGGCGAGCTGAAGCGCTGAGGCGGGCTGTCATCCTGAGCGAAGCGAAGGATCCCGTCCGTCCAAACGTCGGGATCCTTCGCTGGCGCTCAGGATGACAGAGGATCGGATCATCGAGACCGACGCGGTCGTCGTCGGCGCCGGGCCCGTCGGGTTGTTCCAGGTCTTCTACCTCGGCCTGCAGGAGGTCCGCGCGCACGTCGTCGACTCGCTGCCGCATCCGGGCGGCCAGTGCTTCGAGCTCTACGCCGACAAGCCGATCTACGACGTCCCCGGCCTGCCGCTCTGCACCGGCCGCGAGCTGACCGAGCGGCTGCTGCGCCAGATCGAGCCGTTCGCGACCGGCCTTCATCTCGAGCAGCAGGTGAGCGAGCTGCACGCGCGCGACGACGGCCGCTTCGACGTCGCGACCTCGACCGGAACGCGCTTCGTCGCCAAGGCGGTCGTGATCGCAGGCGGCGTCGGCGCGTTCCTGCCGCGGCGGCTGAAGCTCGACGGCCTCGACCGCCATCGCGGCACGCAGCTGTTCGAGCACGCCGGGACGCTCCACGCGCACGCCGGCCGGCGCATCGTCATCGTCGGCGGCGGCGAAGCCGCGGTGATGGCGGCGATCGACGCCGCCGACGCGGGTGCATCGGCGCCGGCGAGCATCACGCTGATCCACCGCCGCGACGACCTCGACGCCGATCCGGCTGCGCTCGAGCGGGTGCGGGTGCTGCGCGCGGACGGCCGCGTCGCGTTCGTCGCCGGCCAGCCCGAATCGATCGTCGAGGAAAGCGGCAGGCTCGCCGCGCTCGGCGTCCTCTGCAGCGACGGCACGACGCGCACCGTGCCGCTCGACGCGCTCTTCGTCCTCCTCGGCTGGAGCCCGAAGCTCGGGCCGATCGCCGACTGGGGCCTCGCGCTCGAGAAGAAGCAGCTCGTCGTCGACACGCAGCGCTTCGAGACGTCGACCCCGGGGATCTTCGCCGTCGGCGACGTCACCATCTACCCGGGCAAGCAGAAGCTCATCGTCTGCGGCTTCCACGAAGCGACGCTCGCCGCGTTCGCGATCGGCGAGCGCGTCTGGCCCGACCGCGCGCAGCCGCTGCAGTACACGACGACGAGCACGAAGCTGCACCGGCTGCTCGGCGTCTCGCCCACGCTGCCATAATCGACACCGCTGCGGCACGACCGCAGCCTCGCTGGGGGTGTTGGAGCCGCGCAGGTCCGCGGCTTCGACTGAGAGAGTCCCTTCGAACCTGACTGAGGTAATCCTCGCGCAGGGAAGCAAGCCGAGCCGGTGGCTCAAGCCGGCGGCCCAGAGCTCTGCCATCGACGCACGACGATGGCCAAGACGACCCATTTCGCCCGCGGCTTCGCTGCCGCAGGCCGCACCGCCCTGCTCGGCTTCGCGTCGGCAGCCGCATTCGCGCAGCAGGCTGCGCTCGAACCCGTGACGGTCACCGGCAAGGCGCCGGTTGCGGCGAGCGTCGCGGGCTGGGACGACGTCCCGCTCGAGCGCGCGCCGCTGCAGGCGACGACGGTCGACGCCGAACGGATGCGCGACGCCGGCGCACGCCGCCTCGCCGATCTCGTCCGCTTCGACCCCGCCGTCAACTCGGCGTACGACACCGAGGGCTACATCGACTACTTCACGGTGCGCGGCTTCGTCATCGACAACCGCTTCAACTACCGACGCGACGGCTTGCCGATCAACGCCGAGACGTCGATCCCGCTCGAGAACAAGGCGCGCGTCGACGTCCTGAAGGGCCTGAGCGGATTGCAGGCGGGAACGAGCATGCCGGGCGGCCTCGTCGACGTCGTCGTCAAGCGGCCGCTCGACGCGCCGCTGCGCTCGGCGTTCGTCGAATGGCGCGAGCGCGGCAGCGTCGCCGCGAGCGTCGACCTGAGCCAGCGGTTCGGCGTCGACGACGCGTTCGGCGTGCGCGTCAACGCCGGCGCCGAGCACCTCGACCCGCAGGTCCGCGATGCGCGCGGCAACCGCAACGTGATCGCGCTCGCCGGCGACTGGCGCGCCGGCAGGGCGACGCTCGTCGAGGCGGAGGTCGAGCACAGCCATCGCTCGCAACCGAGCGTGCCGGGCTTCAGCATGCTCGGGGAGGTCGTCCCGGCACCGGTCGATCCGCGCATCAACCTCAACAACCAGCCGTGGTCGCTGCCGGTCGTCTTCGACGCGACGACCGCGTCGCTGCGCCTGACGCAGAAGCTCTCGCAAGACTGGCGGCTCGTCGTCCACGGCCTCGCGCAGCGGCTGCGCACCGACGACCGGATCGCGTTTCCGTTCGGCTGCGGCACCGACAGCGCCGGCCC
>DASSRF010000282.1:0-6547 GCA_035701945.1 Caldimonas sp.
CAGGGGATGGGGCTGCGCCGCGTCGGCGACCTGCTCGGCCTGCCGCGCGCCGGTCTGGCGCGGCGCTTCGGCGAGACGCTGCTCGCCGAGTTCGACGCCGCCTTCGGCAGGCGCGCCGATCCGCGCGAGCCGATCGTCCCCGCTCGCGCGTTCGAGAGCCGGCTCGAGCTCTTCGCGCGCGCCGACAGCAGCGAGCAGGTGCTGCACGGCGCCTCGATCCTGCTCGCCCGGCTGGTCGCCTGGCTCGCCGCGCAGCACGCCTTCGTGCAGCGCTTTCGCCTGCTCATGCACCACGAGACGCGCTGGCAGCAAGGCGACCGGACGCCGCAGGCGACGGCGCTCGAGATCGCGCTCGCCGAGCCGTCTCGCGACAGCGCGCACCTGCTCGTGCTCTTGCGCGAGCGCCTCGCTCACGTGCAGTTGCCCGCGCCGACGCTCGAGCTCGCGCTGCAGGCGTCCGACGTGGTCAAGCGCGCGGCGCCGAACGGCGAGCTCTTCCCGACCCGCCGGAGCGAGGACGAAGGCCTCGTGCGCTTGATCGAGCGGCTGCAGGCACGGCTCGGCGCCGGCGGAGTGCAGCGTCTTTGTGCCGCCGAGGACCATCGTCCGGAACGCGCGAGCGCGCTCGCCAGCGCTGCCGTCGCGCGTCCGTCGCGCGCGCCGCGCAACGCCGAGCGCGCGGCAGCGGCAGACGGCATGACATCGCCTGCTGCGTTGCCTTGCGCGCGGCCGATCTGGCTGCAGCTTCCCGAGCCGCTCGCCGAGCGCGACGCGCGGCCGCTGCTCGACGGCCGTGCGCTCGCGCTGCTGTCGGGGCCGGAGCGGATCGAATCCGGCTGGTGGGACGACGACCTCGCCGAGCGCGACTACTTCATCGCCGAGGCGAGCGACGGTGCGCTGGTCTGGATCTACCGCGCGCGCCTGCCGCTCTCGTCCTCAGGCGAGAGCGGCTGGTTTCTCCACGGTCGCTTCGGCTGAGGCGCGGTGCGCCTCGCTCGCTCAGCGGCGCTCTTCGCCGATCAACGTGAAGCCGCGGCGACGCAGCGAGTCGCTGAGCCAGCGGTTGCCGTTGACGCCGCAGAACAGCATGTACACGGCGTAGAAGCCGACCGCCGCGAGGGCGACTGCGGCGATGCGCGAGGTCGGCGTCGGCACGCCGTAGAAGTACGCTTCGCTCGCGTAATAGAGCGCAGCGACGACGAGCAGCAGCCAGGTGCGGCGGATCATCGCCGACAGCGAGCCGACGAAGAACGCCCGCCACGAGAAGCCCATCTTGACGCGAACGATGTCGCCGTCGGGGGACTTGTAGAGCCTGTAGGTACTCATCGTCGATCTGCCTTCTTTGCCTGCTGAACGTCTGCTGAGAGCGACCGCTTCCGCAGCGCGATCGCCTCGGTTCGGCGGTCGCGGCCACGCGCGGTACAGAGCGTGCTTCGGCAGCGTTGTGTCGACTCTGGAGGGCGCGATCGTTGCGATCGCGTCAGCCCGGTAACCGAGTGTTCGCCGACGCTGTCAGCGAACGTTGCCGCGCGAGCGCCGGGCGCCGCCGCCGATCGCTAGGCGATCCGGCCGAACCACCAGGTCGAGAGGCCCGCGGCGACGAGAACGAGGAGCGCGCCGATCGTCGCCAGCAGCGCGGTGATCTCGGTCTCCTTCTTCTCGACGATGAGGCGCGTGCTCAGGCCCTGGTAGACCTTCTTCAGGTCCTGCGCGGTGCCGGCGTAGAAGTACTCGGCGTTGGTCGCCTTCGCGACCGCCTTCAGCGTGTCCTCGTCGAGGCGCACGCGCATCGACCAGCCCTCGAAGGCGATCGTCTCGCCTTCCTTGGTGCCGATGCCGACGGTGTAGACGCGAACGCCGCGGTCGGCGGCCATCTTCGCCGCGTCGAGCGGCTCGGGGCCGGTCGTTCGCTGACCGTCGGTGAGCAGGATGATCGCCGCCGACGTGTACGACCCCGGCGCGACCGGCTTGAACTCCGGCGCCGGCTTGTCGTTCGGCCCCGGCGGCATCGGGCGCGCGCCGGTGATCTGGGAAAGATCGATGCCGGCGTCGGGGAAGATCGTCGCCAGCGAGATCACGATGCCGCTGCCGATCGCCGTCGCGCGCTGCAGCTGGAAGCGGTCGATCGCCGCGTAGACGTCGTCGCGGCTGAGCGTCGGCGCCTGCACGACGGCGGCGGTGCCGGCAAAGGAGACGATCGCCACCTTGACGTTTCGCGGCAGATCGGCGACGAACGCCTTCGCCGCCTCCTGCGCGGCGACGAGCCGGTTCGGCTGGACGTCGGTGGCACGCATGCTTCCCGAGACGTCGATCGCGAGCACGATGACTTCCTGCGCCGACGGCAGCGTGATCAGCATCGCCGGCCGCGAGGTCGAGAACGTGAGCACGGCGAGGGCGAGGAAGAGCAGCGCAGGGGGGACGTGGCGGCGCCACGCGCTGCGCCCGCCGAGCGCTTCCTTGACGAGCGCGAGGTTGGCGTAGCGCAGGTTCGTCTTCTTGCGGCGCTTGAGCAGCAGCACGTAGAGGACGACGATCAGCGGCAACGCGAGCATCGCCCACAGCATCGTGGGCCAGAGGAACGTGATCCAGGGCGAGGCTGCGTTCATGGCAGGCTCCGCGCTTCAGCCGGCCGGACATGGGAGATCGAGCGGCCGCCGCCGTTCCAGTTGGCGAGCCGGCTGCGCTGCTTCTTGAGGTCGGCGAAGCGCAGCACCGCTTCGACGAGGTCGTCGTCGGTGCCGAGCTCGAGGGTGTCGACGCCGGCCCTGGCGAGTGCTTCGCGCAGCGCCGTCTCGCGGCGCTCCGCGGCGGCGGCGAAGCGCTCGCGAAAGCGCCGGTTGTGGGTGTCGACGACGATCTGCTCGCCGGTCTCGGCGTCGCGCATCGTCACCAGGCCGATGTCGGGCAGGTCCATCTCGAGCGCGTCGAAGATGCGCACCGCCGTCACTTCGTGGCGCATGGCGAGCTGGCCGAGCAGCCGCTCCCAGCCCGGCGGGCTGACGAAGTCGGAGACGACGAAGACCGTCGAGCGACGACGGATCGTGCGGTGCGCGTGCAGCAGCAAGTCGCGCAGATCGGTCGCGCCGGGCGCGGCCTCGGCCGGGCGGCGCGCCATCCGCTGCAGCAGCTCGAGGACGTGGATGCGGCCGGTCCGTGCCGGCAGCACGGTGTCGACCCGGTTGCCGTAGAGGAGCGCGCCGACGCGGTTGCCGCGCCGGGTGAGCAGGCGGGCGAGGACGCCGACGAACTCGCGCGCGACCATCCGCTTGGTGAAGCGGTCGGAGCCGAAGTCGACGCTCGCCGAGAGGTCGACGAGGAACCACGCCGACAGCTCGCGGTCCTCGGTGAACTGGCGCACGTACGGCTGCTGCAGCCGCGCCGTCACGTTCCAGTCGATGTGGCGGACGTCGTCGTGGTGCTGGTACTCGCGCAGGTCGGCGAGGTCGAGCCCGGCGCCGCGCATGAGGGTGCGGTGGTCGCCCTGGAGCAGGCCGTCGAGCCGGCGCAGCACCGTCCACTCGAGGCGCTTCAGCAGCGCCTCGGCGCTGTCGCCGTCGATGACGCCGACCGACGCTTCAGCTGCTGCGGCCATGGCCGTTCTCGGGGGCGAGCGGCTTCTCGGGAACCGGGATCTTGCGCATGACGCGCTGGATGACGGCGTCGGCGTCGACGCCTTCGGCGAGCGCTTCGTACGACAGCACGAGGCGGTGCCGCAGCACGTCGGCGACGAGGCCGGTCATGTCCTCGGGCAAGGCGTAGTTGCGGCCGCGCATGAAGGCGAGCGCGCGCGCGCCTTCGATCAGGCCGATCGTCGCGCGCGGGCTGGCGCCGAAGGTCAGGTACTTGGCGATGTCGGCGAGGTCGAAGCGGTCCGGACGCCGCGTCGCGGTGACCAGCCTGACCGCATAGCGCGCCAGCGACGAGTCGACGAAGACCTTGCGGCACTCCTGCTGCAGCTCGGCGAGCTGGCCCATGCTCGCGATCGGCGACATCGTGATCGGCGCGCCGGTCACGCGCTGCGCGATCACGAACTCCTCGTCCTCGCTCGGATAGTCGACCAGCACCTTCATCATGAAGCGGTCGACCTGCGCCTCGGGAAGCGGATACGTGCCCTCGGTCTCGATCGGGTTCTGCGTCGCCATGACGAGGAACGGCTCGGGCACCTTGTGCGTCTCGCCGGCGATCGTCACCTGCCGCTCCTGCATCACCTCGAGCAGCGCGCTCTGCACCTTGGCCGGGGCGCGGTTGATCTCGTCGGCGAGCAGCAGGTGCGCGAAGACGGGGCCGAGCGACGTCGAGAACTCGCCGGTGCGCGGGTTGAAGATGCGCGTGCCGACGAGGTCGGCGGGAACCAGGTCGGGAGTGAACTGGATCCGGCGGAAGGTGCCGCGCAGCGTCTGCGCGAGCGTCTTCACGGTGAGCGTCTTCGCCAGCCCGGGCACGCCCTCGACGAGCAGGTGGCCCTGCGCGAGCAGCGCGACCATGACGCGCTCGAGGAAGTGGTCCTGGCCGACGACGACGCGCTTGACCTCGTAGAGGATGCGCTCCATCAGCGTCGCGGCTTCGCCAGGAACGGAGGTGGTGTCGGTCATCGTGGGTCCGAAGGAGTGAGGAGACGGCGGGCGCCGACGCGCGCGAGTCGCGTCAGAACGGCGGCATTCCCGCTGCCGCGGCGGCGTTCTCGATCGGCACGGCAAAGCCGATGCCGATGAAGACGCGCTGGCGGTTCGGGTTGAGGATCGCGGTGACGATGCCGACGACCTCGCCGTCCATCGTCACGAGCGGGCCTCCCGAGTTGCCGGGATTCGCGGCGGCGTCGAACTGGATCAGGTTGGTCAGCGTCTGCTGGCCTTCGGGCGAGCGGAACTGCCGCTTCAGCCCCGAGACGACGCCGGCCGACGCCGACGGCCCGATGCCGAACGGGAAGCCGACGACGAGGACCTGGTCGCCCGGCGCGAGGTCGGCGGTCGAGCGCAGCGTCGCCGCCTCGAGGTCGTCGGGGATCGTCTTCGCCCGCAGCACGGCGAGATCGTTCTCGGGCTGGGTGCCGACGACGACCGCGTCCGATTCCGAGCCGTCCATGAAGGTGACGCGCACCTTCCTGGCGCCGCTGACGACGTGCAGGTTGGTCAGGATCGTGCCGTTGTCGATGATGACGACGCCGGTGCCGATGCCGCGCTCGACGGTGCCTTCCTTGCTGCCTTCGGCCTTGTCGCTGCCGTCGTCGCCCTCGGTCATGAGGCCGACGACGCGCACCACCGACGGGATGATCGCGTCGTAGGCGCGCGAGACCGGCGACACCAGCGGCTTTTCCTCGATCGACTGGCGCATCGCGGCGTCGATCTGCTCGATCGTGAGCGGCGGCTTGGCGTTGAAGGTCGGCGCCGACCACCAGAACGCGAGGCCGAGGACGACGAGCAGAAGCGCCCAGAGCCGCCGCTCGTTGCGGAGCACGAACGCGAGGCGCCGCCCTGGCGTCTTGCCGGCGGCGGCCGGCGCACTTGCGACGGGCGCGGCGGCCACGGGCGCTTCGTCTGCCGGCGGCGGGCGATGCGAACGGCTGTACAGCGGAACTCGTTTCATGGGAACTCGGCGCCAGGAGGGTCGGTCCTGCGCGTTGCAATCGGCGCGCCGGTCCCTCCGCGACCCTCGTCGGTACGGTAGCACGGCGGAAGAACGCTGTCACAGGCGAGCCGCCCCGTCTCGCACGGGCATCATCGCAAGCGTGTGGATCGACACGCATTGCCACCTCGACGCTGCCGAATTCGACGCCGACCGCGCCGCCGTCGTCGCCGGCGCGCGCGCCGCCGGCGTCGCCCAGATCGTCCTCCCTGCGGTCGACAGGGGCAATTTCGGGCGCGTGCGAGCGCTCGCGCACGAGCACGGTCTCGCCTACGCGCTCGGCATCCATCCGATGTGCACCGACCGCGCCGGCGACGACGACGTCGGCGCGCTGCGCGACGCGCTCGCGCGCGCCGTCGGCGATCCGCGGCTCGTCGCCGTCGGCGAGATCGGCCTCGATCACTTCGTCCCCGGACTCGACCGCGAGCGCCAGGCGGCGATCTTCGCCGCGCAGCTTCGCCTCGCGGCCGAGTTCGAGCTGCCGGTGCTGCTGCACGTTCGCCGCGCCATCGACCCGGTCCTCAAGCACCTGCGGCAGGTGCGCGTGCGCGGCGGCTTCGCACACGCGTTCAACGGCAGCGAGCAGCAGGCGGCGGCGTTTCGCGCGCTCGACATCCGTCTCGGCTTCGGCGGGGCGCTGACGTTCGAGCGCGCGCTGCGGATCCGCCGCGTCGCCGCCGCGCTCGACGGCGACGCCATCGTCATGGAGACCGACTCGCCCGACATCGCGCCGCAATGGCGCTACCGCACCGCGGCGGCGCGCGCCGCCGGAGCGAGCATGCGCAACGAACCTGCCGAGGTCGCGGCGATCGGCGCCGCGCTCGCCGAGCTGCGCGGCGAGGCGGTCGCCGCGCTCGCCGCACGCACGACCGCCAACGCGCTCGCGACGCTGCCGCGCCTCGCCGCGCTCGTCGCCGAGGCGCCG
>DASSRF010000283.1:0-3436 GCA_035701945.1 Caldimonas sp.
CACGCCGACCGTTCCGGCGCGGCCGACGCCGACCCGGTCCTGAAGCGTCAGGAAGCACGCGAACGCGAGCACCGAGCCGGCGAAGGCGAGGTAGACGAGCGAAAGCCACCAGCTCGCCGCCGTCGGCACGGCGAGCGCCCGGCCGTCGCCGAGGGCAGCGCCGACGAGCGCGGCGGCGACCGCGCCGTACAGCATCCCGTACGCGATCGCGGGCAGGAGAGGCACGCCGCGCGTGCGGTTGCGGCTCGCCGCCAGGCTGCCGATCGCGGACAGCAGCACGGCGACGGCGGTGAAGGCGGCGCCTCGCCACGCCTCGTCGCCGTTGTCGTGGCGCTGGACCTCGGGCCAGAAGATCAGCGCGACGCCGCCGATGCCGCACACGCCGCCGGTCGCGAAGCGCCTGCCGAACGGAGCGCCGAACAGCAGCGCCGCACCGATGCCCGAGACGAGCGGCGATGCCGAGTAGCCGACCGCGACGAGCCCCGACGGCACGAAGCGCTCGGCGTGGTAGACGGCGACGTAGGCGAGGCCGTAGAGAAACGTCCCCTGCAGCGCGAGCGCGCCGTGGTCGGCGCCCGAGAACGCGAGCCGGTCACCGCGCCAGCTGGCGACGACGAGCGCGCCGGCTCCGGCGAGCGCGAAGCGCGCCGCGACGCCGAGCTCGGCGGGAAAGCCGGCGAGCTGGTACGTGATCGCGTGCCACGTCGTCCCCCAGACGACGACGCAGATCGCGAACAGCTGCCAGGTCCGCAGTCGCTCCATCGCGACAGCGTCACGCGAACGCGATCGTCGCGCTGCCTGGCATGCCGACCGCGAGCGTGCGGCCGGCGCCTTCGACGATGACCGCGTTCATCGCGAAGGTCAGCGCGCCGTCGAGGCGCGGGTCGGCGCGGTATTGCGCGAGGATGTCGCCGACCGCGTGCCCGCGCACGCCGGTCTGCGGGTCGACGTCGGGAATCGAGCAGCGCGCGCACGGCTTGACGAGCTTCAGGCGCACCGGCCCGCCGTCGGCGGCGAAGACGATCTCGTCGAGGTGGTCCTCGCCGTGCGCATCGAGCCCCGAGACGACGAGGTTCGGCCGCAGCCGCGCGATCGTCACCGGCGCTTCGCCGGCGAGCACGAGCCGGCGGTTGAGCTCGGCGAGCGAAGCCGTCGACGCGACGAGGAGCGGGAAGCCGTCCTGGAACGCGGTCGCTGCGTCGATCGCGCCGGTCCAGCGTCGGTCGGCGCGGCGCGGCGCCTCCGGGTCGAAGCGGGCGAGGCGAAACGGCTGGCCGAGGAAGTCGGTGAGCCACTGCGCGCAGAGCGCGCCCATGTCGTAGGCGGCGACGCGATCGCCCCAGACCTCGACCTCGGTTCGACCCTCGATGCGATCGACCGCGACGTGCAGCGCGAGCATGCCGGGCGCGCGCAGGATCAGCTCGTCGCCCTTGAGCGCAGTCTGCACGAGCGCCATCCTCGGCAGCTCGCGCTGGGTGACGAACGAGCCCGCGGGATCGACGACCATCCATTCGCGGTCGAGGTCGAAGCCGGTCTCGGCGAGCACCGCGCGCGCGGGCGACGTGCCGGCGAACGACTTCACCGGATAGACGTGGATCGATTCGAGGCGGAGGTCGAGGTCGCTCAAGGTGATGCTAGTGATCGGCTGCAAACGAGCGTGCGATTGTCTCCGAGCGAGCGGCGCTTCCTAGAATCGCGGCGATGGAGTCGTTCGACGTCGAGGTGCGCGGCGCCGGGATCGTCGGCAAGAGCCTGGCGCTCTCGCTCGCCGAGCTCGGCCTCGGCGTCGCGCTGCGCGGCGCGACCACGAACGGCGACGACGTCCGCGCCTATGCGATGAGCCCGGCGTCGATCGAGCTGCTGCGCCGCCTGGGCGTCTGGGACGCGCTCGCCGCCGACGCGAAGACCGCCGTCCACGACATGGTCGTGCACGGCGACGCGGCGAGAGGCGTGCTCGAGTTCTCGGCGTGGCAGCAGTGCGTCGCCGAGCTCGCCGTCATCACCGACGCCGGCGCGCTCGAGCGTGGTCTCGACGCAGCGATCGGAGCGGCAACGCGGGTGAGCCGCGTCGACGGCGACGTCGAAGCGTCGCTCGTCGCCCACTGCGAAGGTCGCGCCGCGGCGACCGTCGCCGCGCTCGGCGCGGCGACGACGTTCGAGCGCAGCGACACCGGCCAGCGCGCGATCGCCGCGCGCCTCGTCGCGTCGCTGCCGCACCGGCACGTCGCGCGCCAGTGGTTCCGTTCGCCCGACGTCCTCGCGCTCTTGCCGTTCGACCGGCCCGAGCGCGAGCGCTCGTACGCGCTCGTCTGGTCGCTGCCGCGCGAGCGCGCCGACGCGCTGCTCGCGCTCGACGTTGCCGCGTTCGAGCGCGAGCTCGCCGCCGCGGCAGGCAGCGAAGCCGGCGAGCTCTCGCTCGCGTCCGGGCGCGCGGCGTGGCCGCTCGTCGTCGGCGGTGCCGACGCCTGGTCGGGCCCCGGCTGGGTGCTCGTCGGCGACGCCGCGCACGTCGTCCATCCTCTTGCCGGACAGGGGCTCAACCTCGGCCTCGCCGACGTCGTCGCCCTGACCGCCGCGATTGCCGGCCGCGAGCCTTGGCGCGGCGTCGGCGACGAGCGGTTGCTTCGCCGCTACGAACGGCAGCGCGCCGCGCCGACGTGGGCGATGCGCCAAATCACCGACGGTTTGTTGCGTTTGTTCGCGGCTTCTCCGGCACCGATCCGCGAACTCCGCAACAATGGCATGGCTCTCGTCAACCGCGTCCCGCCGCTCAAGCGCTGGCTCACGGGCCGCGCCCTCGATTCCTGAAGGATCGCCATGAACCGCACCGCCCGCGCCGCCACCGCTCTCGTCCTCGCGCTCGCGATCGCGCCCGCATTCGCCGACGAAGCTGCGATCCGCAAGAACATCGGCGAGCGGGTGCCGAACTTCCCGAAGATCGACGAGGTCACCAAGACCGCGATCCCCGGCATCTACGAGCTTCGCATCGGCACCGACATCCTCTACACCGACGAGGAAGGCAACTACGTCATCGAGGGTCAGCTGATCGAAACCAAGACGAAGACCAACCTGACCGAGCAGCGCGTCGCCAAGCTCACCGCGATCGACTTCAAGACGCTGCCGCTGAAGGACGCGATGGTCTGGAAGCAGGGCACGGGCGAGCGCAAGCTCGTCGTCTTCGCCGACCCGAACTGCGGCTACTGCAAGAAGTTCGAGCGCGACCTGCAGTCGGTCAAGGACGTCACCGTCTACACGTTCCTCTATCCGATCCTCGGCGGCGACTCGCCCGAGAAGTCGAAGCAGATCTGGTGCGCGAAGGACAACATCAAGGTCTGGCGCGACTGGATGATCAAGGGCACGCCGATCGCCGAGAGCCCGGCGTGCGACACCTCGGCGTTGCAGCGCAACCTCGCGCTCGGCCGCAAGCACCGCATCA
>DASSRF010000284.1:0-2162 GCA_035701945.1 Caldimonas sp.
GACGCACGTCTACCGCTCGCCGTTTCCGCGCTCGTCGCGCTACGTGAGCCTGCGTCCGGAGCGGATCGCCGCGGCCGACCGCGAAGCGAAGGCGATCGTCACCTTCACGCGGCCGCGCGGCTACTTCGGCGTCGGCCGCGACCGGATGGCGTTCGACGGCGCGGGCGCGCTGCCCGGAGTGCGTTCCGGCGTCCCGACCGACGCGACGAGCAAGCTCAGGCTCGCCGACGCGACGTCGCGCGCGATCGTCGGCGAGTTCAACGACGAGCGCATCGTCGGCCGCGTCTGGCCCGCCGCCGACAACCAGGTCACCGTCCTCGAGCTGACGTACTGACGATGCGCAGCGCCCTGGTTCGCTTCGCGCTCGCCGCGACCGCAGCGTTGGCGGCGCCGCTCGCCGCGCTCGCGCAAGTCGCGCCTTCCGCTGCCGAGATCGCGGCCTACCGCGGCCTGCACGGGGCGGCTGCGCACGGCGACGTCGCCGCGATCGAGCGGCTCGCCGCCGCCGGCGGGCTCGACGCGCGCGACGGCCACGGCCGCACGCCGCTGCACGTCGCGACGTTCGCGCGCCAGCGCGGCGCGGTGCAGGCGCTGCTCGCCGCGGGCGCGAACCACGCCTTGCTCGACGACGACCGCTACGACGCGGTGACGATCGCCGCCGTCGCCGACGATGAAGAGACGCTCGCGCTGCTCCTCGCCGGCGGCGCGAGCGCGAAGCTGGTGACGAGCCGCTACGACGGCACGGCGCTGATCGCTGCGGCGCACCTCGGCCACGACGGCGTCGTCCGCAGGCTGATCGCTGCCGGCGCGCCGCTCGACCACGTCAACAACCTGCACTGGACGGCGATGATCGAGTCGATCGTCCTCGGCGACGGCGGCCGCCGCCACCAGGCGACGCTCGCCGCGCTGCTCGGCGCCGGCGCGAGCACCGCGCTCGCCGACCGCGGCGGCCGAACGCCGCTCGCGCTCGCTCGCGATCGCGGCTACGGCGAAATGGTGCGCATGCTCGAGGCGGCCGGCGCGCGCTGATGTCGTCGCGTCGCGCGGCGAAGCGCCTGACGCCGGCCGAGCTGCTCTTCTCCCAGGGATTCGGCACGCGCCGCGAGTGCGCAGCGCTGGTCGCCGGTGGGGTGCTCGAAATCGAAGGGGTCGGCACCGTCGACGTCGACCGCGAGCTCGACGTCGGCGCCGGCGAGCTCTGGTTTCGCGTCGCCGGCGGCGAGCGCTGGCCCTATCGCGAGCGCGCCATCGTCGTCCTGCACAAGCCGGCCGGATTCGAGTGCTCGCTGAAGCCGGGCCGGCATCCGAGCGTCTATGCGCTGCTGCCGCCGCCGCTGAGAGTGCGCGGCGTGCAGGCGGTCGGCAGACTCGACGCGGACACGACGGGAGTCCTCCTCTTCACCGACGACGGCGCGCTGCTGCACCGGCTCACGTCGCCGAAGCACCACGTCGCCAAGGTCTACGACGTCGGCTGTCGCCACCCGGTCGACGCGAAGCAGGTCGAGCGGCTCTGCGCCGGCGTGCTGCTTCGCGACGAGGACGAAGAAGTGCGCGCCGACGCCTGCGCGGCGAACGGGGAGCGCGGCCTGGTGCTGACGCTCACCGAGGGCAAGTACCACCAGGTCAAGCGCATGGTCGCCGCGGTCGGTAACCGCGTCGAGTCGCTCGCGCGCATTGCATTCGGGCCGGTCCGCGTCGACGACCTCGCGCCCGGACGGTGGCGCTGGGTCGACGGCGACACCGAGCGTGCGCTCGTCGGGACGCGGTCGGCGCTCGATTGACCGGCATCAAGTTCGAGCGGAGTTTCCGGGTTCCCAATCGGCTCGCTGAGGCCGAACCTGGAGGTTCGCATGTCGGACTTTGAGATCGTTCGCCGCGAGGACTTCTCGGATGCGACGTACCTGCTCGAGGTGCGTCACCCGCTGCTCGCGCGTGCGGCGCGGCCCGGACAGTTCGTCATCGTCATGTTGCACGAGCACGGCGAGCGGATCCCGCTCACGATCGCCGACTACGACCGCGAAGGCGGCACGGTCACGCTCGTCATCCAGGCGGTCGGCAAGACCACGCGCGAGATGCAGGCGAGGTGCGGCGTGGGCACGCGGCTGCACGCGCTCGTCGGGCCGATGGGTGTGCCGACCGCGATCGGCCACGCGAAGAAGGTC
>DASSRF010000285.1:0-7263 GCA_035701945.1 Caldimonas sp.
ATCGCGGCCAGGCCGACGAGACGACGGGTGGTGGTGCTCATGGCGCGTGATTTGCTGTACAGCATCTGGTTGCGATGTGCCCATTCAACGCGCAGCCGGGTTCGTGCGTTGTCCGAGAACGCCCGTCAAGCGTGCAGGACAACACCGAAAACCGTAAAGAAGGTCGTCTCGATCGTCATGGAAGCCGAAGCAGCCAAACAACTCGTGTCGGGGTCGCGGCGACTGACGCTGGTCGCAGCCCTGGTCGTTCTCTTCGGCGGCCTCTCGGCCGGCTGGGCGACGCTCGGCACGCAACAGCGCAAGTGGATCTTCCAGGCGATGCCGGTGCCGCCGGCATCGTCCGACGAACTCGCGCGGCTTGCGCGCACACAGGACATGGAGAGCGTCTGGATCGAGCACGAGTCGCCCGCCGCTGGTCGCCCGATCCGCCTGCACGCGGTCTTCGCCCCCAATGTCGATGCGCACGCGCCGCTGCTGCTCTTTCTCCACGGCGCGCGCCAGAACCTCGGCCGCAGCGCGTTTCGCATCGAGCAGATGCGCGAGCTCGGCTTCTCGGTGCTCGCGATCGACTACCGCGGCTTCGGCGCGAGCACCGACGAGCAGCCGTCGGAGATCGGCGTCATCGAGGACGCGGCAGCGGCGTGGCGCTGGCTCGGCGAGCACCATCCGGGCCGGCCCCGCTACCTCTTCGGCCACTCGCTCGGCGGCGCGATCGCGGTGCAGCTCGCCGCCCTGCTCGCCGACGCGCCCGCTGCCGAAGCACCGAGGGGCGTCATCGTCGAAGGGACCTTCACGTCGATCCGCGACATGTTCGGGACCTTCAAGTGGGGCTGGCTGCCGATCTCGATGCTGATCACCGAGCGCTTCGACTCGCTCGCGACGGTGCCGCGCATCAAGGCGCCGCTGCTCATCGTCCACGGCAGCAGCGATTCGATCGTGCCGTCGCGCTTCGGCCAGCTGCTCTACGAGCACGCGACCGCGGCGAAGCGCTTCATCCTCGTCGACGGCGGCACGCACTCGACGACGAGCTGGCGCGGCGTCGAGCAGTACCGCGCGGCGTTGCGCGAGTTCTTCAACATCGGCGCGCCGGCGCTGACGGCGGGCGATTCCTGATCGCGGCGCGAAGGCGCCGCGGCGTCGCCTCAGCGCTTCGCCGGGTCGAAGTGCTTCTTCAGCCCCTGCCAGCAGCGGAAGTAGTCGTCCTGCAGCTCGGCGGCGTCGAGCGCGTCGCGGGTCGGGCGCCACACGGCGCGCGTCTCGAACATGAACGCCATCGTGTCGCGGATGACGTCGGCCTTCGTCGTGTCGGCGTTGCTCGCCTTCTCGAACGTCTCGGCGTCGGGGCCGTGGCCGGTCATGCTGTTGTGCAGGCTGGCGCCGCCGGGGACGAAGCCTTCGGCCTTGGCGTCGTAGACGCCGTGGACCAGGCCCATGAACTCGCTCGCGACGTTGCGATGGAACCAGGGCGGCCGGAACGTGTCGCGCATGACGAGCGTGCGCGGCGCGAACGCGACGAAGTCGATGTTGCTCACGCCCGCGGTGTCCGACGGGCTGTGCAGGACGAGGAAGATCGACGGGTCGGGGTGGTCGTACGTGATCGAGCCGATCGCGTTGAAGCGGCGCAGGTCGTACTTGTACGGCGCGTAGTTGCCGTGCCAGGCGACGACGTCGAACGGCGAGTGGTCCATCCGCGCCGACCAGAGGTGGCCCTGGAACTTGGCGACCAGCCAGTGCGGCTCCTCGACGTCCTCGTAGCGTGCGACCGGCGCGAGGAAGTCGCGCGGGTTGGCGAGGCCGTTGGCGCCGATCGGGCCGAGGTCGGGCAGGCGGAAGTTGGCGCCGAAGTTCTCGCAGACGTAGCCGCGCGCCTCGTCGTCGAGCAGCTCGACCCGAAATCGCACGCCGCGCGGAATGACGACGATCTCCTGCGGCTCGGCGTCGATCGTGCCGAGCTCGGTGACGAAGCGTTGCCGGCCGTGCTGCGGCACGATCAGCAGCTCGCCGTCGGCGTCGTAGAACGCGCGCTGCTGCATCGAGCGGTTCGCCGCGTAGACGTGCGCCGCGGCGCCGGTCTGCGCGTGCGGGCCGCCGCTGCCGGCCATCGTCACGAGGCCGTCGATGAAGTCGGTCGGCTCGTCGGGCATCGGCAGCGGATTCCAGCGCAGCTGGTTGGGCGTCGCCTCGACGTCGTCGAACGCGCTGACGATGCGGCCGTCGTCGACGCGCGCGAACGGCTCGTGCATCGCCGACGGCCGGATGCGGTACAGCCACGTCCTGCGGTTGTCGGCGCGCGGCGCGGTGAACGCGGTGCCGCTCAGCTGCTCGGCGTAGAGGCCGTACGGGCAGCGCTGCGGCGAGTTGCGCCCGACCGGCAGCGCACCGGGCAGCGCTTCGCTCGCGAACGAGTTGCCGAAGCCCGACTGGTAGCCGTCGCTGCCTTCGCTCATGTCGTCTCCAGCACGCCGCGGCGCACCTGGTCGCGCTCGATCGACTCGAAGAGCGCCTTGAAGTTGCCCTCGCCGAAGCCTTCGTCGCCCTGGCGCTGGATGAACTCGAAGAAGACCGGCCCGAACAGCGGCTCGGAGAAGATCTGCAGCAACAGCTTGGGCCTGCCTCCTTCCGTCGACCCGTCGACGAGGATGCCGCGCGTCTGAAGCTCCGCGACGTCGAGGCCGTGGCCGGGCAGGCGCTGTTCGAGCATCTCGTAGTAGACGTCGTTCGGCGCCGCGAGCAGCGGCACGCCGGCGAGCGCGAGCCTGTCGATCGTCGCGAACAGGTCGTCGGTGAGGAGCGCGACGTGCTGGATCCCCTCGCCGTTGAACTTCATCAGGAACTCCTCGATCTGTCCCGAGCCCTTCTTCGCCTCCTCGTTGAGCGGGATGCGGATCCTGCCGTCGGGCGCCGTCATCGCCTTCGACGTCAGCCCGGTGTACTCGCCCTGGATGTCGAAGTAGCGGATCTCGCGGAAGTTGAAGAGCCGCTCGTAGAACGACGCCCAGAACGCCATCCGGCCGCGGTAGACGTTGTGCGTCAGGTGGTCGAGCGTGTGCAGGCCGTGGCCGACCGGCCGGCGATCGGCGCCGGGAAGGAATTCGAAGTCGATGTCGTAGATCGACCTGCCCTCCTCGAAGCGGTCGATCAGGTAGAGCGGCGCGCCGCCGATGCCCTTGATCGCCGGCAGCCTCAGCTCCATCGGCCCGGTCGGCATCTCGAGCGGCTGCGCGCCGAGCTCGAGCGCGCGCGAGTAGGCCCGGTGCGAGTCGGCGACGCGAAACGCGAGCCCGCACGCCGACGGCCCGTGCTCGGCGGCGAAGTAGCCGGCCTGGCTCTTCGGCTCGCGGTTGACGATGAAGTTGATCCCGCCCTGGCGGTAGAGCGAGACGTCCTTCGAGCGGTGCCGGGCGACTTCGCCGAAGCCGAGCCTCTCGAGCACCGGCTCGAGGACGCCCGGCGTCGGCGACGCGAACTCGACGAACTCGAATCCCATCAGCCCCATCGGGTTGTCGAACAGGTCTGCCATCGTCTGCTCCCGTGTGCGGTCGCGCGTCAGCCGATCTTCTCGAGCGCCGCGCGGAAGTGCGCGCCGCGCTCGACGTAGCTCGCCGCCGCGCGCGCGACGCCCGCGACTTCCTCGTCGCTGAGGGTTCGCGCCAGCTTCGCCGGTGCGCCGATGATGAGCGATCGGTCGGGAAACGACTTGCCTTCGGTCACGATCGCCCCGGCGCCGACGAGGCAGTTGCGGCCGATCACCGCGCCGTTCATCACCACCGCCTGGATCCCGATCAGCGAGCCTTCGCCGATCGTGCAGCCGTGCAGCATCGCCTGGTGGCCGACGGTGACGCGCTCGCCGATCGCGAGCGGAAAGCCCGGGTCGGCGTGCAGCACCGCGCCTTCCTGGACGTTGCTGTCGTCGCCGATCGCGATCGTCTCGTTGTCGCCGCGCGCCGATGCGCCCGGCCAGAAGCTCGCGCGCTCGCCGACGACGACGCGGCCGATCAGCGTCGCCTGCTCGGAGATGTACGCGGACGGCGCGACCTCGGGGGCGCGCTCGCCGATGCGGTAGAGGGGCATGTCGGGTCGGCTCCTGTTCTCAGTCGAGCGAGATGTTCGCCTTCTTCACCAGGCGAGCGTAGCGCTCCTGCTCGCTCTTCAGCATCTGCGCGGCGGCTTCGGGCGTCGTCGGCGCGATGACGTTCTCCTGCCTGGCCATCGCCGCGCGCACGTCGGGGTCGGCGAACGCGGCCGTGACGGCGTCGTGCAGCCGCTTCACCTCCGCCGCCGGCAGGCCCTTGGGCGCGACGACCGCGAACCAGCCGGCGACGTCGACGTCGGGAAACCCTTGCTCGGCGATCGTCGGCAGCTCGGGCAGCGAAGCGACGCGCGACTTGCCGGTGACGCCGATCGCGCGCAGCTGGCCGTTCTTCAGGTACCCCTGCACCGCGGGCACGGCAGCGACCCCGAAATCGACCTGGCCGCCGATCAGGTCGGCGAGCATCGGGCCGACGCCCTTGTACGGGATGTGCTTCGCATCGACGCCCGCCGCCTCGACGAACATCTCGCCGGCGAGATGGATGATCGTGCCGTTCCCCGACGACGCGAGGTTGTACGCGCCGGGCCTCGCCTTCAGCAGCGCGACGAGCTCCTTGGCATCCTTGGCCGGCAGCTTCGTCGGATTGACGACGAGCACGAACGGCGTCGCGCCGACGACGCTGATCGGCGTGACGTCGGCGAGGCTGTCGTACGGCATCTTCTTGTACACGCTCGGGTTGACGGCGTGGTTGTTCGAGATGAACGCGATCGTGTTGCCGTCGGGGGGCGCCTTGACGAGCGCCGACGTGCCGGTGATGCCGCCCGCACCGGGCAGGTTCTCGATCACGACCGCCTGGCCGCCGAGCTTCGTCGAGAGCGCGGGCCCGACCGAGCGAACGATGACGTCGACTCCCGAACCCGCGCTCACCGGCAGGATGACGCGCAGCGGCGGGCGATCGGCGGCGCGCACCGTCGCGAGCGCGGTGCAGCCCGCGGCGATGGCGACGAGGAGCGCGCGGCGGCGGGAGTTGGAGCGGTTCATCGTGTCTCCGCAGGTGGATGCTGTCGTCGCGAGCGAAGCGAAGGGCCTTCCGGTCGAGATCCTTCGCTTCGCTCAGGATGACACGCGGGCGTCGCCATGTCGGCCTGGCAGCGCGCCGAGGATCTCGTCGTCGTGCTCGCCCGCGCGCGGCAACGGCCGGCGCACGCCGAGCCGCCGGCCGCCGAGCGTGATCGGCAGCAGGACGACGTCGGTCGACCCGCCGTCTTCGGTCTGCATCGGCACGAGGCCGCCGCTTTGCTTCAGGTGCAGGTCGTGGACGAGCTGCTCGGGCTTGACGATCGGTGCGTACGGCAGGCCGTTCGCCTCGAGCTTGGGGACGAGCTCGGCGACGTCGTGGTGCGCCAGGATCGCGGCGAGCCGCGGGATCAGCTCGGCACGCGCGGCGACGCGCAGCGCATTGCTCGCCAGCGCCGGCTCGGCGGCGAGCTCCGGCACCTCGAGGACGCGGCAGAGGATCTGGAACTGGCGGTCGCTGACGGCGCCGATGAAGAGCTGCTCGCCGTCCTTCAGCGTGAAGACGTCGTAGACGCTCCACGACGAGATCCGCGCCGGCATCGGCGGGACCGGCTCGCCGGTCATCAGGTGCTGCTGCATGTTCTGCGCCGACAGGAACGCGCAGTTCTCGAACAGCGCGCTCTGCACTTCCTGGCCGCGCCCGGTGCGGTCGCGCTCGCGCAGCGCCGCGAGGACGCCGATGGCGCCGAACATGCCGCCCATGATGTCGTTGACCGACGTGCCGACGCGCAAAGGCCGACCCGGCGGACCCGTCATGTAGGCGAGCGCGGCCATCATCTGCACGACCTCGTCGAGCGCGGTGCGGTGCTCGTACGGGCCGGGCAGGAAGCCCTTGTGCGAGACGTAGACGAGGCGCGGGAAGTCGGCCGCGAGCGACGCGTGGTCGAGGCCGAGCGACGCCATCAGGCCCGGGCGGAAGTTCTCGAGGACGACGTCGGCGGTCGCGATCAGCTCCTTCGCGGTCGCGCGGCCGGCGTCGCTGCGGATGTCGACGACGACGCTTTTCTTGTTGCGGTTGAACGACCGGAAGAAGCCGATGCCGAGTCCAGGCAGCGTTCGCGTCTTGTCGCCGCCCGGCGGCTCGACCTTGATCACCTCGGCGCCCAGGTCGGCGAGGATCATCCCGCACGTCGGCCCCATCACCATGTGCGTGAACTCGACGACGCGGATACCGTCGAGCGGGAGGCCGTTCTGCTCGCGCGCGTTCATGGGGGAAGCGGTGCCACGGTCGATATCGCAGGTCGCCGGCGGCGCCGGCGTCGCCACGACTCTAGACGTTCCGCGGCCGGGCCGGTGCCGCGGTCCTCGCGACGCCCGAACGCCGGCTGTGCGCGGGCGCATCATCGCCGCGTGGCCGACCTCGACGTCAAGACGCTGCGCCTCTTCGTCGCCGTGTGCGAGTGCGGCACCCTCGCGCGCGCCGCCGGGCGCGAGCGCATCGAGGCGTCGGCGATCAGCAAGCGGATCGCCCAGCTCGAAGACGACCTCGGCGTCGAACTGCTCGTCCGTCGCCGGCGCGGCGTCGAGCCGACCCCGGCGGGAGCGGCGCTGCTCGAGCACGCGCGCAGCGTCCTCTTCACGGTCGACCGGATCGCGAGCGACGCCGCCGCGTTCGCCGCCGGTGGCGGCGTGCAGGGCCACGTGCGGCTGCTCGCGACCGCATCGACGATCGCCGGCGCACTGCCCGACGACATCGCCGACTTCATGCGCCAGCCGGCGAACCGCCGGATCCTGGTCGAGCTCGAGGAGTGCTCTTCGCGCGAGCTCGTCGACGAGCTGCGCGACGGCCGCGCTTCGCTCGGCGTCTGCCGCGATCGCGCCGTCGGCGATGCGCTGCGCAGCGTTCCCTATCGCCGCGACCGCCTCGTCGTCGCCGTGCACCGCGCCGATCCGCTCGCGGCGCGCACCTCGCTGCGCTTCGCCGAGACGCTCGACGCCGCGCACATCGGCGTCGCACGCGCGACCGGTGTGCACGCGCTGCTCGAGCGCGCTGCCGCCGAAGCCGAGCGGCCGATCGCGTACCGCGCGCTCGTCGCCGGCTTCGCCACCGCGCTCGCGCTCGTCGGCGCCGGGCTCGGCGTCGCCGTCGTTCCGTTCGAGCTCGCGCGGCGAAGCGCCGGCAGCGACGTTCGCCTCGTCGCGCTCGCCGACGCCTG
>DASSRF010000286.1:0-10805 GCA_035701945.1 Caldimonas sp.
GTTCAGCTTGGCTCGCGCGGTGGCGCGCTCGGCGAGCCGATCGAGCGACGAGGTCGCGTCCTGGTACGACGCCTCGCTGATGGCGAGCATCGCCAGCGCCGCCAGCGCGGCGAGCGGAAACGCGATCACTTGACCGCGGAATCGCGACAGGAAGCCCATCGTCGTCGCTGCCCCTACACTTCCATTCCAGAGCTCAATTCGACCACGACGCCATGATCCGAATCGCCATCATCGACGACCACGCCATCGTCCGCGCCGGGCTGCGTCAGTACTTCTCCGACCAGGTCGACCTGCAGGTCGTCGCCGAGGCGGCGAACGGCCGCGAGGCCGTCGACATCGTCCGCAAGGGCAACGTCGACGTCCTCGTGATGGACCTTTCGATGCCCGACCAGAGCGGCGTCGACGCTCTTGCCGCGATCAAGGCGCGGGCGCCCGACCTGCCGGTCCTCATTCTCTCGGGTTTCCCCGAAGAGCACTACGCGACGACCCTGCTGCGGCAAGGCGCAAGCGGCTACCTGAACAAGGACTGCGACCCCGAGGAGATCGTCAAGGCGATCCGGACGGTCTACCGCGGGCGGAAGTACATCACCGCGGGCGTCGCCGAGCTGCTCGCCGACGGTCTGGGCGGTGCCGGGGACCGACCGCCTCACGAGCAGCTCTCCGAGCGCGAGTTCCAGGTGTTCCTCCGCCTCGCCAAGGGCGAGACGATCGGCCACATGGCCAACAGCATGTCGCTCAGCGTCAAGACGGTCAGCACGTATCGCACCCGCGTGATGGAGAAGATGAAGCTCGAGTCGAACAGCGATCTGACCTACTACGCGCTGAAGAACGGCCTGATCCAGTGACGCGCCGCGGCACCCGGGGCCGGCCCGCTACGACAGCGGGCTGTAGTCGGAGCTTCCGGTGCTGCCGTCCGCGAGCCGACAGCAGTAGAGGATGAGCGCATCGATCTCGTTCGACTTGTCGAACACGCGATCGGCGCCGAGCTCGAGGCACTTTCGGCGCATGTCGGGCGTCGCGTAGTTGCTGAGGACGACGAGCTTGGTCGCCGTGCCGCCGTTGGCGACCGCCTTCAGCACGCCGAGGCCGGAGCCGCTCTTCAGGAAGATGTCGACGACGACCAGGTCGCAGCGGTTCTGCGACGTCGCCAGCCACGACACGGCGCTCGCCTCGTCCTCGGCGGTGCCGACGACGTCGATCGGCGCCATTTCCTCGAGCGCGGCGACGAGGTTTTCGCGAATGACCGGGCTGTCCTCGACGATGAACGCTTTCAGCTGGCTCATGGACTGCCCGGCTTCGGCGAGGCTCGGACTCGCCGTGGCGACAAGAGGAAAAAACGGAAGGGCACGCTTGGGCAACACCGGAGTCGCGAGTGTCCGACAGCGCCGGGGAAGCACCGGACCGAGAAGCACTCTTCGTTCGGTAAGCGATTTCCTACATGGCGTCGGGGTTGCTGTCGCGGCCGCGGTGGTGCTCGCGACGGCGGCGGCGCCCGCCCGAGCCGCCGACGCCGTGCCGCTCGTCGTCGGCTCGAAGCGGTTCACCGAGTCGTACATCCTCGGCGAGATCGTCGCCCAGACGCTCAACGCCGCCGGCCGCCCGGCGACGCACCGCTCGGGCCTCGGCAACACCGGCATCCTCGAGCAGGCGCTCGCGACCGGCTCGGTCGACCTCTACCCCGAGTACACCGGCACGATCGTTCGCGAGCTGCTGAAGCGCGAGGGCAATCCGTCGCTCGACGAGCTGAACCGCTGGCTCGAGCCGCGCGGCCTCAAGGCGGCGGTGCCGTTCGGCTTCAACGACACGTATGCGCTCGCGATGACGTCGGCCAAGGCGCGTTCGCTCGGCATCGCGAAGATCTCGGACCTGTTCCGTCCCGACGCGAAAGGGCTGAAGCTCGGCCTCTCGCACGAGTTCCTCGAGCGCGGCGACGGCTGGCCGGCGCTGGTGAAGGCGTACGGCGGCAGCGCAGGCACACCGGTCGGGCTCGACCACGGGCTCGCCTACGACGCCGTCGTCTCGGGCCGCGTCGACGTCATCGACGTCTACTCGACCGACGCCAAGCTCGGCCGCCTCGGCCTCACCGTGCTCGCCGACGATCGCGCGTTCTTTCCCAAGTACGACGCCGTCGTGCTGATGCGCGCGGCGGTCGACCCGGCGCCGCTCGCGCGCCTCGCCGGATCGATCGACGCGGCGACGATGGTCGCGATGAACGCCGAGGTCGAGCTCGACGGCAAGAGCTTCGCCGAGACCGCGCGCAAGTTCCTCGCCGGCGGCTTCGCTGGCGCCGCTGCGCCGCGGCCGGGCGCGAGCGCCGCGCTCGCTCCACCAGCTGCTGCGCCGGGCCTCGTCGCGCGCATCTTCGCGCCCGACTTCGGTCGCCTCGCGGCCGAGCACCTGCTGCTCGTCTTCGGCTCGCTCGCCCTCGCCGTCGTCGTCGGCGTCCCGCTCGGCATCGCCGCGTGGCGATGGCCGAGGAGCGAGGCCGCGCTGCTCGGCGCGGTCGCGGTGCTGCAGACGGTGCCTTCGCTCGCGCTGCTCGCGTTCCTCATCGCGCTCGTCGGCGCGATCGGCGTCGTCCCGGCGGTGATCGCGCTTTTCCTCTATGCGCTGTTGCCGATCGTGCGCAACACCCACGCCGGCTTGCGCGCCGTCTCCGGCGCGATGGCTGAGGCCGCGCTCTCGCTCGGGATGACGGCGCGGCAGACGCTCGTCCACGTCCAGCTGCCGCTCGCCCTGCCGACGCTGCTCGCCGGCGTCAAGACGGCGGCGGTGATCAACGTCGGCACGGCGACGATGGCGGCGTTCATCGGCGCCGGCGGCTTCGGCGAGCGGATCGTCGCCGGCCTCGCGGTCAACGACAGCCGCGTCATGCTCGCCGGCGCGCTGCCGGCCGCGGCGCTCGCGCTCATCGTGCAGGCGGCGTTCGATCTCGCCGAGCGGCGCGCGCGCGGCGCGCGTCCTGGCTGACGCGCTCGGTCGGCGGCAAGTCGCGCCGCTGCGACAATTGCGAATGTCCTTCGACTGGCTGTCGCCCGCGCTCCTCCTCGTACTCGTCGTTCTCACCCTCTGGATCGCGCTGCGCCGGCCGCTCGCCGACGTGGCGCTCGAGCGCCACGGCCGCGAGCTGCGCGACGAGGTCGCGCGCAGCGCGCAGGCGACCCGCCAGGAGCTCGCGCAGTCGCTCGCGCTCTTCCAGCAGACGCTGCTCGCGCAGCAGGGCGACACCGCGCGGACGCAGAACGAGCAGATCGACAGCTTCAGCCGCCAGCTCGCGGCGATGCAGCAGCACCTCGCGGAGTCGCAGAACGCGCACGGCGCGCGCCAGGCGAGCTCGCTGAAGGACCTCTCCGATTCGCTCGCGGCGCGCCTGCACGCGCTCGTCGAGGCGAACGATCGCAGCATGGCCGAGACGAAGGCGACGGTCGAGGCGCGCCTCGGCGCGATCCAGAGCGACAACGAGAAGAAACTCGAGCAGATCCGCTCGACCGTCGACGAGAAGCTCCACGCGACGCTCGAGCAGCGCCTCGGCGAGAGCTTCCGCCAGGTCGCCGAGCGGCTCGACACGGTGCACCGCGGCCTCAACGACATGCGCGCGATCGCGCGCGACGTCGGCTCGCTCAACCGCATCCTCACCAACGTCAAGACGCGTGGCAGCTTCGGCGAGTGGCAGCTCGGCGCGCTGCTCGAGGACGTCATGACGCTCGACCAGTTCGCGCGCAACGTCGAGACGATCCCGGGCAGCAACGCGCGCATCGAGTTCGCGGTCCGCATGCCCGGCCGGCCCGACGCGCAGCCGCAATGGCTGCCGATCGACGCCAAGTTTCCGCGCGAGGACTACGAGCGCCTGCTCGAGGCGCAGGAGCGCGCCGACGCGGTCGGCGCCACTGCGGCCGCGAAGGCGATCGACCAGCGGCTGCGGCTCGAGGCACGGACGATCCGCGAGAAGTACGTCGCGCCGCCGCACACGACCGACTACGCGATCCTGTTCGTGCCGAGCGAGGGCCTCTACGCCGAGATGCTGCGCCGGCCCGGCCTCTTCGACGCGCTCCACCGCGAGCACCGCATCGTGCTCGCCGGCCCGACGACGCTGACCGCGATCCTGAGCAGCCTGCAGGCCGGGCACCGCAGCTTCGCGCTCGAAAAGCGCTCGACCGAGGTCTGGGAGGTGCTCGGCGCGGTCAAGACCGAGTTCGCGCGCTTCGGCGACGTCCTCGCGAAGACGAAGAAGAAGCTCGACGAGGCGTCGAACACGATCGACGACGCGCAGCGCCGCACCAACGCGATGTCGCGCCAGCTGAGGAACGTCGAGGCGCTGCCCGAGCAGCGCACGCAGTCGCTGTTGCCGCTCGACGATGCAGACGAGTGAGCCGCGCGCCGATCGCGGCATCGCGCGCGCGCTGGTCGCATTGATCGGCGGCCAGATCGCGCTGCATGCATGCATGACGGGAATTCGCCTGGCGGCGCCGCTCGCAGCGCTCAACGAAGGCCACGCCGCGTGGTCGGTCGGGGTCCTGCTCGGCCTCTTCGCGGCGGCGCCGATCGGCCTCGCACTCCCCGCCGGCCGCCTCGCGGACCGCCACGGCTATCACCTGCCGATCCGCGTCGCCGTCGCGCTGACGGCGAGCGGCGGCATCGCCGCCGTCGTCGCGACGCTGCTGCCGTGGGGGGCGTTCGGCGCGCTCTGCGTCGCCGCGACGCTCGCCGGTGCCGGCGCCAACGTCGGCCTCATCGCGATCCAGCGCGCCGCCGGCCGGATGGCGACCGACTCGACGACGCTGAAGCAGGTCTTCTCCTGGCTCGGCCTTGCGCCGGCGCTCGCCAACGTCGTCGGCCCGGTGCTCGCGGGAACGCTGATCGACCTCGGCGGCTTCCGGATCGCGTTCCTCGCGCTCGCGGCGCTGCCGCTGGCGAGCCTCGCGGTGGCGCGCTTCGTTCCCCACGAGCGGCACGCCGCGACGGCGCCATCAGCGCAGCGGCAGAGCTCGTGGAGCCTGCTGCGCGAGCCGGGCTTCGCGCGCCTGCTGCTCGTCAACTGGCTGCTGTCGTCGAGCTGGGACGTCCATTCGTTCCTCGTTCCGATCCTCGGCCACGAGCGCGGCTTCAGCGCATCGGCGATCGGCCTCATCCTCGGAGTCTTCGCGACCTCGGTCGCAGTCGTCCGCGTCGCGATCCCGGTCATCGCGCACCGGTTGCGCGAGGCCCACGTCCTCGTCGTCTCGATGCTGACGTGCGCGGCGGTCTTCGCCGTCTATCCGCTCGCCCGCTCGTCGTGGGTGATGGGCGGCTGCGCCGTCGTCCTCGGCCTCGCGCTCGGCGCGGTGCAGCCGATGGTGATGACGACGCTGCACCAGATCACGCCGGTCGCGCGCCACGGCGAGGCGATCGCGCTGCGCTCGATGGCGATCAACTTCTCGAGCGCGACGATGCCGCTCGCCTTCGGCGTCGCCGGCGCGACGCTCGGCGCGTCGGCGGTGTTCTGGCTGATGGCCGCCGCGGTCGCGTCGGGCAGCCTCGCGGCACGCCGGGTCGGTGCCGCGAAGGCGGCGTGACGCCGCCCCGTCGCGTCAGAAGCGGATGCCCGACGGCGCCGGCGCGTTGGTCGGGAACGTAGCGCTCGGCCGCACCGCGGGCTGCGCCACGCTGCGCGCGACCGGCGCCTCGCGGCGCTCGACGACCGAAGCGACCGGCCGCTGCTGGTAGCCCGGCGGCAGCTTCGATTCGCGCGGGTAGCCGGCGGCGTCGAGGTACTGGTTCCAGGTGTCGTGCGCGAGGCCGCGCACGACCTGCGAGCCGATCGTCAGCGTCGGCGCGTCGCGCCCGCCCGAGAGCTTCTCGAGCGCGTCGACGTCCTCGCTCGTGACGGCCTGGCGCTCGGTGAAGGGAATGCCGCGCTGCCTGAGCAGCTGGCGGCCGGCACTGCAGGCGTCGCAGACGCCGGTCGTCGTGTAGAGCGTCACCGGGTACTTCGTCGCCGCCTGGCGCAGCTCGTACGGCAGGTCCGGCTCGACGGCATCGGCCGGCGCGCGCGCGCCGAGCGCGGTCACGCGGGCCTCGGTCGAGTTCGGCGCACGGTCGGTGTAGGTCACCTTGCCGTCGCTGTCGACGACCTTGTACTGGGCGTGCGCGATCGGCACCGTCGCTGCGAGCGCGGAAAGCGCGAGCAGCTGCGAAAGCGTCGCGGCGCGGCGCGACGTGGGCGTTGTCGTGGACATGGGAGCGACGGCGAGAGCGAGCGGGCGAACGAATCTACCCGAGTGCCCCGACGACTTCAATGCCTGTTCGCAACCCGCGTGCAAACGTCACAAAGCGTCACGCGCCGGGTGCACGAACGGTCGGGCGGTCACGCGCTCGCGGCGCGCTCTGCCGACTCGACGGTGTTGGCGAGCAGCATCGCGATCGTCATCGGGCCGACACCGCCGGGCACCGGCGTGATCGCTCCCGCGACCGCAGAAACGCCGGCGAAGTCGACGTCGCCGCAGAGCTTGCCGGCAGCGTCGCGGTTCATGCCGACGTCGATGACGACGGCGCCAGGCTTGACCATCGACGCGGTGAGCGTGTTCGCGCGACCGACCGCGACGACGACGACGTCGGCACGGCGCGTGTGCTCGGCGAGATCGGCGGTGCGGCTGTGGCAGACGGTGACCGTCGCGTCCTTCTGCAGCAGCAGCAGCGCCATGGGCTTGCCGACCGTGTTGCTGCGGCCGATCACGACGGCGTTCTTGCCGCGCAGCTCGATTCCGGTGCTCTCGATGAGCCGCAAGCAGCCCCACGGGGTGCACGGCCGAAAGCCCGCGACCCCGGCGGCCAGCCGCCCGGCGCTCTCGATCGAGAAGCCGTCGACGTCCTTCGTCGCCGCGATCGCCTCGACGACGCGCGCCGCCGAGATGTGCTTCGGCAACGGCTGCTGGACCAGGATGCCGTGCACCGCCGGGTCGGCGTTGAGCGCCGCGATGCGCGCGAGCAGCTCGCCTTCGCCGAACGTCTCGGGGTACGTCTCTTCGAGCGAGCGGATGCCGACCTCGGCGCACGCTCGCACCTTGTTGCGCACGTAGATCTGGCTGGCAGGATCGGCGCCGACCAGGATCACCGCGAGACCCGGGGTCGTTCCGGAAGCGGCGAGGGCTGCGACGCGCTTCGCAAGCGCGGCACGCAGCTCGCGTGCGATCCGCGCGCCGTCGATCAGACGCGCCTGCGTCAACGGCCTAGGCCTTGCTCTGCGCGCCGAGCGCGATCTTGAGCAGGTCGGCGACCGTGTTCGCGTTCAGCTTCTCCATGATGTTGGCGCGGTGCGCCTCGACCGTCTTGATGCTGATGCCGAGGTCGTCGGCGATCTGCTTGTTGAGGCGCCCGGCGACGATGCGCTCGAGGACCTGCGCCTCGCGCGTCGTCAGCCGCGACAGCAGCGCGTCGCGGCTCGCCGCCTCCTGGTGCTTCGAGAAGTCGAGTCGGGCGCGCTCGAGCATCTTCTCGACGAGGGCGACGAGCTCGTCCTCCTTGAAAGGCTTCTCGATGAAGTCCTCGGCGCCCTTCTTCATCGTCGTCACCGCCATCGGCACGTCGCCGTGGCCGGTGATGAACGTGACCGGCAGCGGCGAGCGCCGCTCGAGCAGCTTGTCCTGCAGCTCGAGGCCGCTCATGCCGTCCATGCGGATGTCGGCGATCAGGCAGGCGACCTCGCGCGGGTCGAAGCGGGCGAGGAACGACTCGGCCGAATCGAAGCACTTGACGCGGTAGTCCTTGCCCTCGAGCAGCCATTGAAGCGAGTCGCGCACGGCCTCGTCGTCGTCGACGACGTAGACGGTGCCGCGCTTGGGGATGAGGCTCATGCAGTGGCGGCCGCCGGGGCCGTGATGGTCGTGGAGGCAACCGGCAGCGTGAACGAGAAGCGGCAGCCGACGGGGGTGTCGCCATTGTAGAGGTTGACCGCCTTGATCCTGCCGTGGTGGCTCTCGACGATCGACCGGCACAGGCTGAGGCCGATGCCGAGGCCGTCGACCTTGGTCGAGAAGAACGCCTCGTACATGCGGCGGATCACCTCGTCGCGCAGGCCCGGCCCGCGGTCGCTGACGGTGAACTCGATGACGTCTCCCTCCTCGGCGGTGTGGCGAGGCACCACGCGCAGCTCGATGCGTCGCCGCGCCGCCGGCAGCTGCGCGTCGTCGATCGCCTCGGCGGCGTTCTTCAGCAGGTTGAGGACGACCTGCTCGATCAGGATCGGGTCGACCATCAGCGGCGGCAGCCGCTGCGCGATGTAGGTCTGGATCGCGACGTTGCGGCGCCTGAGCTCGATGCCGGCGAGGTCGACCGCGTCCTCGACGATCGTCTGCGCCGACGCCCTCTGCCGCTGCGGCTCGCTGCGCTTCACGAACGAGCGGATGCGGTGGATGATCTGGCCGGCGCGCTCGGCCTGGCGCGACGTCTTCTCGAGCGCGGCGACGAGGTCTTCCTTGGCCATCGAGTCGTTCTGCACGCGCGTCACCATGCCGTTGCAGTAGTTCGTGATCGCGGTGAGCGGCTGGTTCAGCTCGTGCGCGACCGACGACGCCATTTCGCCCATCGTCACCAGCCGGCTCGTCACCTGCGCCTTCTCGGCCTGCTTGGCGGCGACCGCCTCGGCGTTGCGGCGCTCGGTGATGTCGGTCGCGATCAGCATCTGCGCGAGCCGACCGTCGGTCCACTGCAGGTAGCGCGCGCGGACGTCGAGCCACTTGCCGAGCGACTCGACGTAGACCTCGCGCGAGTCGGAGCCCGCCGCGGTGAGCTCCTGCGCCGGCAGGCCGCCGAGCGCGTCGACCGTCTCGTCGTTGTTGGCCTCGGCGTGCAGCGACGCGTCGCCTCCGGAGAGCTCGGCGTGCCCCTTCGAGTCGGTGCCGAACCAGAGCCGGTACGAGCGGTTCGCGAACAGCAGCTCGCCCTGCTGCACCGAGAGCACCGAGACCGCGGCATCGAGCCCCTCGAGCACGGTCGTGAAGCGCTCGTGCGACGCCGTCAGCTGGTCGCGGATCCGCTTGGCCTCGGTGATGTTCGTCATCGACGTCATCCAGCCGGTCTGGTGGCCCTTCGGGTCGATCAGCGGCGAGACGTACATGCGGGCGTCGAAGATCGAGCCGTCCTTCCTCATCACCTTGACCTCGATGCCGCCGGTCGGGCTCTTGCCCTGCAGCTCCTGCTCGAGCAAGCGCGCGTTCTCGTCGCGGCGGTCGTGCGGCCAGTACGGGAACGGCGGCGTGTGGCCGATCAGCTCGCTCTCCGAAAAGCCCGTCATCGCCGAGAACGCCGGATTGACGTAGCTGATCCGGCCCTCCATGTCCATCGCGCGCATGCCGGTGAGCATCGAGTTCTCCATCGCCCGCCGGAAGTTCGTCTCGGAGACGAGCGCGGCCTGCATCTGCAACCGCCGCCGCATGTGGCGCCAGGTCCCGAGCAGCATCCAGACGGTGAGCGCCGACAGCAGCATCACCATCCAGAAGAGGCCGTTGCCGACCAGACCGATCGACGTGCGGTAGCCGTGGCCGCGCAGGATCAGGCCGTTCTCGGCCGGGGCGACCGGAGCCTCGAAGACGATCGACGGCCGCGACTGCTTCGACCCCGGCTGCATCATCACCGTGCTCGCGACCGCGTGCCCGGCGCTGTCGAGCACGGTGATGGCGTGGCGACGCGCGATCTCGCTCGAGACGAAGTAGCGCAGCAGCCGCTCGATCGAATACTCGGCGACGAGGGTGCCGTGGAACTCGCCGTGGTCGACGAGCGGGATCTGCGCCTGGAACACCGGATTGCCGAAGCTGTCGGCGAACGGCGCCGAATAGACGGTGCGCTGGGTGTCGCGGCCGCGCTCGAACGCCGCCTCGGGCGCGCTCCCCGAGCCCGCGACCGGAAGCGACGCCGGCGTCTCGATGCCGCTGATCCCGGTCTCGGGCGGGAAGCTCGTCGCCGAATAGCCGGCGACCGCGACGCGCGCGTCGTTCAGCCAGATCAGGTTGCTGATCTCCGGATGCTCGAGCGTGAAGTTCGCCGACTGGACCAGGAAGCCGTCGTGGTCGAGCGTGCGCGCGACGAGCTCGCGCGCCATCCGCGTCAGCTGCTCGTGGTTCTCGATCAGGCGAAGGCGAATCTGCTGCTGCGCGACCTCGGTGTCGCGGCGCACCGCCTCCTGCTCGCGCTCGAACTCCTCGTTGCGCAGGTACCAGAACGCCGAGACGATCGCGGCGAGGAAGAGCAGCACCGATGCGAGCGGGCCGAGCGTCGCGTAGCGGTCCTGGCGCGCCGCCGACTGGCGGCGCCACCAGCGCCCGAAGACGCGCTCGGCCCAGGTGCGCGTGGTGCGGGAAGGGGACGGCGCCGCCGGCTCGGCACGTTGCATGGGGCGCGATTATCGAGCCTCGGCAAAGCCCCGCCGAAACGCGCCGGACGCCGTCCGTCGGCAGGCCCGGCGGCTAGCGGAGGAGGTCGAAAAGGGCGCGGCCGACGACCTTGGTCGCGCCGCGCAGGTCGTCGAGCACGAGGTGCTCGTCGGCGCGCTTGGCGTTGCTCTCGAGGACGGTGCGCGGCCCGGCGCCGTAGATCGCGGCGGCAGCGCCCGCCGCGGCGTAGAGGCGGACGTCGGTGTAGAGCGGCGTCCCGGTCGTCGCGACCGGCTCGCCGAACACCGCCTCGGCGTTGCGCCGCAGCGCTTCGACGAGCGGCGCGTTGGCCGCGCTCGGCCGCCACGCCGTCGCGAGCAGCAGCCTGCGCACGTCGACGCGGATGCCGTCGAGAGCAGCGGCGGCGTCGCCGATCGCGGCGCGCACCTCGGCCTCGACCTG